>DATGIR010000040.1:0-9454 GCA_035295605.1 Fimbriimonadaceae bacterium
GGCATCTTGGAAGGCGCCGTCGTCGGCGGGGGTCTGGCCGCGCTCGGCGCCGCGCTGGCCGGCATCGGGATTCCGAAGGACAGCGTCGTCAAATATGAAACGGCGCTAAAGGCCGGAAACTTCCTGGTTATGGCTCACGGCGACCAAGCCGATGTCTCGCGGGCGAAGTCAATCCTTTCCGAAACGAATCCAACGTTCATCGAGAGCTTCGCGACGAAGCAAGCCGTCGGCGTCGGCAACTGAGTCGACGAGGCGCCGGTTTGAAGAACTAGGACCCAACGGTGTTGAGGATGCTGACGCACCCCATCACTTCGCCACTCTCATCGACGAGTGGCTTGACCCGCAACAGCATGTTCGCGAACTCGCCGGTCAGACGCACTTCCGATTCCGCTCCGTTCAAAGCGGCGAGGTGGGCGGCGACCCCCAAGTCGGCGGGATCTTTCGTCTTGAAGACTTGGTACACGGTCTTGCCGACCTCCCAGACGACGCCGCAGTGCGTCGAAGGGAATTCGCCGTTGGCGATAATGTGGATGGACAATTCTCTGTCGGTAGCCCACACCGTCGACTTTATCTGGTCCATCGCCAGATGGAATAGGGCGAGCGCGGCTCGGAGTTCAAGGACGCTGCGCTCCTTCTCCTCCATCAAATCGTGGAGCTCCGTCCGCTCGACGTTCGAATCGCGGAGGGCTTTCTCAGCCCGTTCCTTGATGATCCTCACGACCGTATCGGTCCGGCCCAAGCCGCCGACCTTCAATTTGATTCGCAGCCAGTACGTGTTGACGGTGCCGACGCTAAGTCCCAAGCGGTGGGCGATCGCGTCGTTGGTAAGGCCCTCCACGCACAACTCGACGATCTCCTCTTCCCGTGGTGAAAGTTCCCGTATGCCCATGTCGCCTCAACTCAAAGTATCGAGATTTCTGCTGACCGCGCGGGCTATCGTCCGCGTAGACGGTGTGTATCTCGAAGCGACTCAACAGCGAGCCCTTGTTAGTGTGGCATGCCGGTAATTCTGCGGGCAAGTCGGCCAAACCATTGACAGCAAATCCATGACAAATGTCCGGCTGTTGCCTCACGCCGGCGAACCCGTTTCCGATGGATGGTGTGGCGGAAAAAGAGAAGGGCGCGATGTACGCGCCCTTCAAAAGACCAAAACACATGCTCTCCAATATAAGAATGGTGGTCGGCGCGGTCGAAAAGCGAGTCTTCTCTTTCCTGTCTACAAACGCAAGGACACTGATCTAAGGACACCCGCCGGTCAGCGGGACTCGCAACCAAGGAAACGCCGGTGATAACATATCGATTGATTGAACATTGAATCAATCTGAGCGAGCCATGGCCCATTTGAATCGACGAACCTTTCTCGTTGCCGCGGTCGGAGCGGTCTTCACGCCAGCCCTTGGCCGAGCAAAGGCTTGGGCGTTCGTTCGTGACGACGAGCCTGTGAATCTGGCGAAGGTCGCGAAGCCCTCGAGCCTCTATACCTCCGGAGACACCCGGGTCGGGGCGATGAACGACGGGTTCGAGCCGAAGAACTCGGCAGACGATTCCCACGGCTCTTACGGGAACTGGCCGCGCACGGACACCCAGTGGGTGCAATACGAGTGGTCCCAGTCGATCTCTACCAAGAAGGTGGACGTCTATTGGTGGATCGACGGGCGGGGGGTGGGCGCGCCCAAGTCGTACCGCGTGACCTATTGGAACGGGTCCGAGTTCATACCGGTCGCGAACGCGACCGGACTTGGGATCGCCGGAAACACCTATAACACCACCACGTTCGACGAGGTCCGCACCGACAAGCTTCGGCTGGAGATCACCTCCGACGGAAAGCTTTCGACCGGCATTCTGGAGTGGAAGGTCTACAGCTCGGGGCCGGTGCCGATGTTCGCCCCGACGGTGGATGCCGGGATCGACCGTGCCGTGATCCTTGGCGGCAAGACTTACCTGACCGGCAAAGCCGAGTGGCTCAAGCCGAGCGCGGCGAGCGTAGCGGCTTGGAGCGTGGTATCGGGGCCGGGCAGGGCGACCTTTGCCGACCCGACCGCCCCGACAACGACCGCGACCTTCTCGGCGCCTGGCGAGTACGTGCTGAAGTTGACGGCCAAAGGGGACGGACCGGGCGCCGATTCGACGCTGACGGTTCGAGCCGAGCCGGCGCCGCCCAAGGAACGGCTCGACGTGGTGTACACCAAGAGCTACCGCATCGACAGCCCGCTTTGGAACTCACGGGCCAAGGCATTGATCGCCAGTTGGATTCCCCACTGCATCGAGTTTTGCGAGCGGACCGACCTGCGAGAAGGGCAGGGCGGCATCGACAACTTCATCGAGGCCGGCAAGGCGCTTCGCGGCGAACCCCACGCCCGCCACAAGGGATACGTGTTCTCGAATGCCTGGGTTCACCAGACCGTCGAGGCGATATGCATCGCGCTGATGGTCGACCCCAAGGGCGATCCCGACATCATCGCCGCCCACGCACGGATGCGGCAGACGCTTGAGAAGTGGATTCCGATCATTCTCGCGGCGCAAGAGCCGGACGGGTATTTGCAGACGGCCTACACCCTGGCCGACCGCCGCCGGTGGCCGGAGCGATGGTCGCCGCAAAGCCGGGGCAACCATGAGGGTTACACCGCGGGCTACTTCATCGAATCCGCCATCAACCACTACACGATGACGGACGGGAAGGATTTGCGCCTCTACAACGCGGCCAAGAAGCTGGCCGACTGCTGGGCGGCGAACCTAGGTCCAGGCAAGAAGCCGTGGTACGACGGCCACCAGGAGATGGAGCAGGCGTTGGTCCGCTTCGGGCGCTTCGTGAACGACACCGAGGGCAAAGGGCGAGGGAACAGCTATATCAAGCTCGCCAAGTTCCTGCTCGACTCCCGCCAGGGTGGGCAGGAGTACGACCAGAGCCATCTGCCCGCCGATCGCCAATACGAGGCGGTCGGGCACGCGGTGCGGGCGACCTACTTCTACTCGGGCATGGCGGATATCGCAGCCGAGACCAAGGATCAGGACTACCAGAGTGCGGTGCTGTCCCTGTGGGACAACATGGTCAACAAGAAGTATTACGTGACCGGCGGGATCGGCAGCGGGGAGACCTCGGAAGGGTTTGGCCCGAACTACTCCCTTCGGAACGACGCCTACTGCGAGTCGTGCTCGAGCTGCGGCCTCATCTTCTTTCAGTACAAGCTGAACCTGGCCTACCACGATGCGAAGTACGCCGACCTGTACGAGCAGACGATGTACAACGCCCTGCTCGGGGCGACCGACCTGGACGGCAAGAACTTCTGCTACACGAACCCGCTCGTCAACACGCAGCGGACGCCGTGGCATGTGTGCCCGTGCTGCGTGAGCAACATCTCGCGCACGTTGCTGATGCTTCCGACCTGGACCTACGTGAAGAACTCACGGGGCATCTACGTGAACCTGTTCGTGGGGAGCCGGATCAACGTCGAGAAGGTGGCCGGGACCGACGTGGAGATGGTTCAGAAGACCGACTACCCGTGGAGCGGCGCGGTCTCGATCACGGTGAACCCGAAGGCGTCGAAGCGGTTCTCGGTCTACGTGCGGATCCCGAACCGCTCGACCAGCCGGTTGTACACCGAAATGCCCGCCGTGAACGGCGTCAAGCGGTTCGAGGTGAACGGCAAGGCGGTCACCCCGAAGATCGAGAAGGGGTACGCGGTCGTCACGCGCGAGTGGAACGCGGGCGACCGGATCGAGCTGGAGCTTCCGATGGAGCCGCAGCGGATCAAGGCGATCGACGCGGTGAAGGCGGACGAGGCTCGCGTCGCGCTTCGGTACGGCCCCCTGATCTACAACGTGGAACGCGCCGACCAAGCGAGCCTGGACGAACATCTTGGGACCGAGCCGTTGCGGGTCGAGTGGCGCGGGGATCTGCTCGGAGGGGTGGTCGCGATCATCGGCAAATGGGCCAATGGCACTCCGATGTTGGCGGTGCCCAACTACGCGCGGATGAACCGGGTCGTCCCAGAGCCGCCCTCGACCGGCGGCGATCCATCGGTGAACTACGCCGGCGCGGGCGCCGCAGGGGCGCCGCGGCGGCGAAGGAATCGGAGCCTGCAGTCGGTGGTCTGGATGAGGGACCTCTAACTCACTCCCCAACGCTGTTGAGGATGCTGACGCAGCCCATCACGTCGCCCGACTCATCGGTGAGGGGAAGAGCGCGCAGAAGCATGTGCTCGAATTCGCCGGTCAGCCGCACTTCTGTCTCCCTTCCGTCTAGCGCGCATAGGTGCGCGGCGACCGCGAGGTCCTTGGGGTCATTCGTCTTAAAGATTTCGTATACGGTCTTGCCGACCTCCCACTTCACCCCGAAGTGAGTCGACGGGAACTCGCCGTTCGCGAGAATATGAATCGAGAGTTCCTTGTCGGTGGCCCAAACCGTCGATTTGATCTGGTCCATCGCCATCTGCAGGAGGGCCAGGGCTGCCCGGAGCTCCAGGACACCATGTTCCTTCTCGGCGACCAATCCTGAGAGCTCGATGCGCTCGACGTTCGCTTCGCGCAGCGCTCGTTCGGCTCGCTCTTTGATTACCCTTACTACGGTGTCGGTCCGGCCCTGACCGCCGACTTTGAGCTTGATACGTAGCCAATAGGTGTTGACGGTTCCGATGCTGAGACCGAGCCGAGAAGCGATGGCATCGTTGGTTAGACCTTCGACGCATAGTTCGACGATCTCTTCTTCTCTTGGGGATAGTTCACGCGTTGACATTTTTGTTCACGGCAATCCAGTAGTAGAGCAGCAACTTGAGTCGCGTAGCGTCTATTTCCTGGCTCTCTCCCATTTGAACAAAACTGTTCGCTTGGAATTCAAAGCTCTTGTCCAGATCGGGTTGCCTATCCGAGGGGGAGATAATGACTACGGGCAACCGTCTAGTCGCCTCGCAACCGCGGATCCGAGCGAGCACGTCGAACCAGCTTGTATTTGGAATTGCGAGATCGAGCAAAACGAGGGTGGGGACGGCGGCGTCCCCCTCGAAAAGCATCTCGCAGGCTTGGTGACCGTCCCTTGCGATTCGAACGTCGCAATCTATTCCGGAGTCTAAAATCGCACGCCGGGTCCGCGTCTCTGCGGCCGGGTCGCCTTCCACCAGAAGAACGGTTGGTCGGGAATCCATGGCTCCATGATGCTTTCGACCACCCCCGCATGAGAAGTGCCATTTCCTTGGGCCGGATTCTATGCCACGCGTTCTCCGACGCTTCAAGTGGAGGCGCAAAGGCACGTACGCCAATTAGTGCGCGCAGAAAGCCGTATATACTTATAGGGTCACAAAAGTCAGGTCGAGTCATTGAAAACAGAACTCTCTGCTCGAGAGCTTGGTGTTCTAACGCGCGCTGCCGACGGCTACACGGATGACATGATCGCGCGTGAACTGGGAATCCAGACCGGGACCGTGAACAGCTACTGGGTCCGGATTCGGGGCAAGCTCGGCAATCTCAGCCGATCCGAGCTCGTGGGCCAGTTTGTCCAGAGGAACGCGGACGCTCAGCACGCCGAGTACGTTGCCCAGAGTGGAGCGGAGGCCGCGAAGCTTGCCGACGTGAACCGGGAGATTCTGGCAAAGGCCGACGCCGAGATCGAGCACCTCAAGCAGCTGCTTTCCGAATCGAAGAACGCGCCGAGCTGATCAGCCGGACAGCGCCAGCACGGCGTACGCCGTAGCCGCGTCGGTCATGAACTTGCCCACGTCGGTCGAGCCGTCCCGCTTGGCGTTCGGCGAGACGGTCGGCCAAGCGCCCGTCGCATGGTCCTGATTGCGCGCCAGCCAGGAACGCGCTTTCCGGATTTCGGAACTGTCGGCGCCCACCCCGGCCCGGATCAGCACGAACGCGACGATGCCGGTGCCGTACCCGTCGCTCCGCCCATCCTGCGCGGTTCGGTCGTGACGGGTCCACGTGCCCGGGATGAGCGAGGCGGTGCTCCAACCGCCGTCCGCCTGTTGCTTCGCGAGCACGTCCGCGACGATGGCGGCGCGTCGATCGGGCGCGATGAGGCCAGGCACCTTGCTCGCCGCCCAAAGCAGCGCCAGCCGGTTGAGGAGCGAGTTGCCCGCTTCTCCGGTTTTGAGATATGCCTTGAGCCGGCCGAGGCCGGCTTGAATCGCCGGCTTCCCCAAGTAGCCCTCCGGCGCGGTTCCGGTCGCGACCGCGGCGAGGGTTGCGCCCCAGTACTCGGAATCCGGCGCCTCCCAGGGCTCGTTGCCGGCGTTGATCCACGGCCAGGCGCCGGATTGGCTCTGCTGGGACCACATGATCCGCAACGCCTCGGCGCTGGTTTCGCTGAGCCGCCCCGTGTGCGCGTCCGCCCGGGCGAGGATGAGCGCGTTCAGCACCGACTCGGTGCCCGGGCCGCCCCGCTTGTCCCCCAAGTAGGGCTGGATTTGACTCCACTGCCGGACGCGCGTCGTGATGCTCGCCAGGAGCTGCCGCTCCACCTCGGGCGCAGCGCTCTCGCCTAGGGCCGAACCCATGGTCGGCCGTGCCAGCGCGTACGGCAGGGCGGTGTGGCACGAGATACAGAACGTGCCGTGATCCATGGCCCCGCCGGACATCCAGGATCGGGTTCGGGAATCGAGGTAGGTGGCGGCCTTGCCGGGACTCCATGACGGGGTGCTCGGTTCGTGGACCGAGCGCCCCGACCACAACCCGCCTACGGCGACAACCGCGATGGGCAGAAGCAACGCGTGCGCGGCGCGCACCATGCCTCATTATGCAACCGGGTTGCCGGTCTAACCCCCCATCGGAAACCGAAATTGTAATATACTCCTACTCAGTATCACTATATTGAGGTGGAGCGATGACTGACCCCCTGAAACTTGATGCCAAGCAGCGACTGGAAAAGATCGCGGGCCAAGTAAACGGCCTTCAAAAGATGATCGATACGGAGCGGCCCTGCATCGATATGCTGCAACAGCTCGCGGCGGTGAAGGTCGCGCTCGAACAAGTTTCCGTTCAGTTCTTGGGCGAACACCTCCAGACATGCGTGCTCCACAGCGGGCCGGAGCCGGTCGAGGGCTGCTGTGAGGGCCTCACCCGGGAGCAGCAAACCGCGGAGATCAAGGCGGCGCTGCGACTATTCATGCGGCACAATTAGCCCTCCTGGCCCGGGCAAGCCTAGAGCTTTCCCTCGATCCCGATGAGCAACCGGCGGCCCTGCATGAAACGGGTGCCGCTGAATCCCGATTGGAAGTTGATCACCGTGCGCTGGTCCGTCAGATTCTGGACATCGAGTGTCAACGCAAAGTGCCTGTTAAGCAGCGTTCGACCGGTGGTGAGGTGCAAGTCAACCTGGTAGCGCGGAATTCGAGGACCGTCCGGATAGACGACGCTGCTGGTTAGGCCACTGCCATATTCAAGGGTTGTCGCGACCGCCGCTCCCGATCGCCAGGTGTAAGCAAGACCGGACCCGAGGCTGTGCCGCTGATCGTGGTCGTTAAACGTCGGGACCGGCGCGCCGGTGTTGTCCAGACCGTTCGGGGCAGCGGTGGAGTATGAATAGTTCACATAACCGTCCCATCCCACGCCCTTGGGCGGGGTTAAGTCGTAGCTGAACTCCAGCCCGTGGACCGCGCCGACTTGGAAATTCACGGCCGAATACAGCCCGACATCGACGCCCGGGACAAGCAGGCCGGTATCGACCTGGTTGCGGATGTCCTTGTAATAGTAAGCCGCGCTCACCGCTTGCCCGTGGCCGAGCCTGTGGTTCACGCCGAGATCGTACTGATTCAGCTTCTCCGGCTGAATCGGCGCACCCACGATCGCCCCTTGAGCAAGGGGCGGGTTGTTCACGAGGCGGTCTGCCGAGGCTCGAGCATCGGTTGTCCGGTTTATTTTGTAGGCGAGGTTGAGGCGGGGGGACAAGTCGAACGTTGAGACGGTAGTCGAGCCGATCGACTCCGTCTGCCGGTACCAATCGGCGCGAACCCCAAGGTTTAGGGTGAGGCGACCAAGCATCCACGTGTCCTGCGCGAAAGCGGCGCCGTAGAACCCGGAGCGGCGCACGCTGAGGGTAGGAGTCGGCCCGGTAGCCTTAAAAACACCCTTGCCGTCGATGTCCTGCTGACCCGTCATCGCCCCCGGCGGCGCCAGCGCCGGGTCCAGGGCGAACAACTCGTCGAGCGCCAACTGGCTGGCAGGGATGATCTGGTACGACTCCTGCCCCGACTCGGCGTCATAGAGGCCTCCGAATTTCAAATCGTGACGTCCGCGCCTCACTTCCAGCGTCCCGTTGAACTGGGTGTGATGGACATTGCGGGTCACGGTCGGGTTGTATTCGATGCTGCTATCGGCAGGCAGATTCGTAACATCGACGGCCGGGTTGTTGTTCCACAGACTCGATCCCGCGTGCAAAAGGGTGACCGCGAACTGGCCGACCACATCGCGGCCGAGTGAGCGGTGGTAATCCAGCACCGCAAACTCACTCACCTCGTCCTGGTTGATGTCGTTCCCAGCGCCCTGCTGGTTAGGCAGAAGCGCGGGCGCCGCTCCGAGTTGGGACGGATCGGTCGCATCGGGTCGCGTGCCATCGGCGTTGCGGAGACCGAGGAATCCGTAACCCTGACCGACGGACGCGAACGAAGCGGGAAGCCCTGTCCGGTTAGAAATCTGAAGCGTCTCAGGGTTTCGACTAAGGGTCAGTGCGAGCGACTCCCGGGCCGAGGGCTTAGCTTTGAAATTGGCAAAAATACTTTGCGAGGCGCCCGCGTTATGGGCGTCCTGCACGTCGGGTTGATGCGGTTCTTCGGCGGAGCGAGTCGTCGTCGCGCCCACGTTCACGACATAGCTCAGCCGCGGACCGAGCGGCCCCTGAGCGGTGAAGAGGCCGTTGTACGTGTCGAAGCTTCCGCCCTGGAGGGCGCCCTCCGCCGTGAACCTGCGAGCGCCGGGCAAGGTCGTGATATCGAGGATCGCGGCGGTCTGACCGCCAAATTCGGGAGCAAAGCCGCCGGTAAGGATGTCGTAGCGCTGAATGGTGCTGGGAACGATCACCGAGCCTTGGCGCCCGGCAAGGGTGTCCGGCAGCGGCACACCATCGACGACGTAGGAGATCTGGGCGTGTTCCCCACGAATGTGGGCCTGGCCGGCTGAGTCCTCCGCCACCCCCGACTGTCCGCGCACGAGCGCCTTGCTATCGTTGGCAGCGGTGTTGGTGAATTTGTCGAGTTGAGCCTTTTCGATCTGTTTGCCGCTCGCCCCGGGAGGCGGCGCGGGCTTAGCGATTCGCGAGGCTCGCACGATGATCGTAATGTCCCGCTCGGGCGGTCCGTCCTGGAGGTGCAGGGCGGTGCCGACGATGACGCGCAGGGTTTTCGAACGGCCGGCAATCGGAATCCATGGCGTCGGGGAAGTGGCCGTACCCGCGACGGTGAACGCGAAGGCGGACCCCATATACACGTCGACCAGCCCGGCAACGGGCTTGTGCGTCGTCGGATCG
>DATGIR010000041.1:0-9805 GCA_035295605.1 Fimbriimonadaceae bacterium
GTGGCCTGAACCACCAGGCTCTCGAATCCGCCCCAACTCACGCCGAGCTGGAACAGCTTCAGGCTGTTCACAAAGGTGTCGCAAGCATCTTGATCCTGCTTCGCCGGCTCGAACGAGAAGAGCCCGCCGGTGCCCCGCATCTGGCGGATGTAGAGGTCTCGCTGCGGAAATGACCGGAGACCGACGTGGTTGACCCGGCCAACCCACTCCTGCTCCTCCATCCAACCGGCGACCTCGTTTGCGGCCGCCTCGTGCGCTTTGAGCCGGAGCTTGAGCGTGCGGAGTCCGCGGGTGATGAGCCAAGCCGGAAACGGGGCGAGGATCGAGCCGAGGAGCGAGATCTCCTTGCGGAGAATGCGGTCCATGAGCTTCTCGCTCGTGCAGATCGCCCCGGCGATGACGTCGCTATGGCCGCCGATGTACTTGCTCGCGCTATGGATCACGATGTCGACCCCCATTTCGATGGGGCTCTGGTAGAGCGGGGTCGAATACGTGTTGTCGATGATCGTCGTGACCCCGCGCTCGCGGGCGGCGGCGGCGATCGCCCTCACGTCCTGGAGGCGGAAGATGAGCGAGCAGGGCGACTCGAGGTACACGAGGGTGGTTTCGGGTCTAGTCGCGTCGATGACGTCGTCCGCACAGGTTCCGTCCACGAATGTGTGGGTCACGCCGAACCGTGCGAGGTAATCGGTGATGAGGTCTCGGACCGGGCCGTAGCACCCGTCCACGATCACCACGTGCGAGCCGGATTCGACCGTGCTCATGATCGAGGCGGTGATCGCGCCCATTCCGGAGCCGACCAACTTGCACCGCTCGGCGCCCTCGAGCATCGCGATCTTCTTCTCAGCCACGTCCAGGGACGGGTTACCGACCCGGCTATAGAGCGACGAGTTGTTGAGCGGATCCGCGCCGGCCTTGGTGAAGGAGGCTTGATCCGGGAAGACGAAGAGACTGTTCTGGAAGATCGGCGGAACGACCGCGCCGAGGTGCTTCTGTTCTTCGCCCAAGTGTTGAAGGAGGGTGTCTTTGGCGTGCTTGGGACCGACGTCCATGTCGTTATTAGTTGTAGCCCACCTGGGCGCCCGCCTCAGCTTCAGTTAGAGCGCTCTTGGCCGTACAGTTACGGGAACTGTTATGGATACGGGCGCGATCGGCAGTGTCCTAATTTGAATCAGGCCCGGTTCGAGCGGTTGGAACTGTTCTTCCGGGGATGGTGCAAGCCACCCTCAGTCGTCGGGGCAAAAAGAAGTACGCGAAGCAGCCTTGCAGTAGCCCTACCCCAAGGAAAGACATTCCGACAAAGAAGAGCATCGGTTCCACCATAAACGCCAACGCGAATGAACACGTGGCGATCAGCGCCATGAACAGCGCAAACCCTAGCCTGCGTACGAAGCACCACGCGCTGCACCCCTGCATCACACGTATTGTGCGCCGCCGCGCTACGCCCCCAACGCAAAGTCCATCAACTCGGCGATGCTCCACGGATACTCGGTGATCCCCGCAGCCATCGCAGAGGCAATGCCGGGGGCGATCTTCTTGACGAACGCGTGGTGCCTTCGCCGTCGTACACTAATCTGGATGGAACGTATTCGGACGTGGGCTGTTGAGAAACCGCGTAGAGCCCGGTTCGTCGGCGAGGCCATATTCCTGGCCGGGTTGTTTCTGGCCCTTTACTTGGACATTCATCGGTGGGTCGCCTATATCCCGTTGACCATTGGTTCGTCGATTAGCGGTGGTCTGTACGGCATGACGCTAAGTGCGCGGCGCTGTGGCCGACGTTCAAATTAGGACACTACCGCGCGATCCGTGATCCCCTCACGACTCACGAGTCACGACTCACGAGTCACGAATCATTCACAACCACCGGCTGAAGCCGGTGCCACACGATCCCCGATCCCTGATCCCTGATCCCTGATCCCTGATCCCTGTATAGTGGGCCATGCGACTCCGTGGGGCCTTGTTTCTTGCCGTTTGCCTGGTTGCCGCCGGCTGCTCGAGGCCCAGCGTTGTCGGCAAGTGGGTTGTCGATGAAGCATCGATCCCGTCTACCCCTGGCATGGGCGGGGACTTGGCGAAGCAATTCGCCAAGGCGGTGACGCTTGAATTCAAGGGTGATAAGACCTTTTCGATGAACATGGTCTTCCCGGTGGAGGGCACCTACGAGCTCAACGGCAATACGGCGACGATGAAGCTGACGAAGATGAATGGTATGGAGACCACCAAGATGAATACCGGTGACGCCAACCAAGGCCCAGGCAACGCGGCGATCCTGGCCACACTGAGCGACGACGGGAAGTCGTTGACCTTGACCCCGCCCGCCGGGGCTACCGGGGGCACCAACCAGCCCTTCAAGTTTGTTCGTGCTCCGTCCTAAGACTTGCGTCTGAAGAGTGCCGACTGGAAACACGGGACGGCTCGGGGGTAACATATAAGTTCGCCCATCACGTCCCCGTTATGCTGCCATCCCCTGACCGCCTCAACGATTTCCAACTCGGAAAATTCGTCCTCTCGAACCTGGCTGCCAAGCGCGCAAAGCAACTCCGCGAGGGTGCGCCCCCGCTGATTCAGGTCGATTCGAATCACCCTCTGACCATCGCGCTCGCCGAAATTGCGGCGGGCAAGATCAGGCCGATCCTGCCGTCCGGCGACGTCGAAGCCGTAGCCGCGGTCGACCTTCCGGTCATCGTCGATGAGTCCGAGCTCGGCATGCTCCTTCCCGCCCTCGATGAGACCGAGGCGGCCCTGGTGCAGACCGTGGCCGAAGAGGATCACGAGCACGAGCACGAACACGAAGCCGAAGAGCCCGACGCGCTCAGTCTTTCCGACCTCGTCGAGGGCGACGAGGAGGAGGCCCCGGTGGTTGCCGGCGAGGAAGACACCCTCAGCCTGAGCGATATCGCCGAGCAAGAGACGACGCTCGAGGACGAAGAGCCCGAAGCGTAATCCATGGCGCAGCGGGACCCTTACGAGGTTCTCGGGGTCGCTCGTACCGCCTCGGCGGACGAGCTCAAGTCGGCGTATCGGCGCCTCGCTCGTCAGTACCACCCGGACGTCAACCCCAACGACCCGGCCGCCGAGGAGAAGTTCAAGGAGATCGGCGAGGCCTACGCCGTGGTGGGCGACCCTGAGCGGCGCGCGCGGTACGACCAGTTCGGCGTGCTCGACGATCAGCCCCAGGGGGCGGACTTCTTCGCCGGCGGCGGGGGGATCAACGACCTCTTCGACATGTTCTTCGGCGGGGCGGCCGGAGGCGGCGGGGGACGGCGCCAGGGGCGAGACGGCAGCGACCTCCGCATCGACATCACCATCAGCCTCACCGACGTCATCAACGGCGTCAAGCGCGACGTCGACGTCACGCGGCAGATCGCGTGCGAAGCCTGCCAAGGGGTTGGAACCGAGGGCGGTACCCCGCCTGACCGGTGCCCCACGTGCAACGGCCAAGGGGTGATCGCCCAGACCCGCAACACCTTCATGGGGCAGATGACCACCCGGACGACCTGCCCGACGTGTGCGGGGGCGGGCGTCGTTATCAAGACGCCGTGCTCGGTTTGCCGCGGGCGTCAAGTGATGCCGAGGATGGAGAAGACCGAGTTGAACATCCCGCCCGGGGTGGAGAGCGGGGCCACGATGCACGTGGGCGGAAAGGGGAACGAGGGGGTCGGAGGGGGCCATCCCGGCGACCTGTACGTGGTGATCGACGTGAAGCGCGACTCGCGCTTCGAGCGGGACCGGCAGACCCTGGTGACCCACATCGACCTGACGTTCGCCCAGGCGGCGCTCGGCGACGAACTCGAGATCGAGGGCGTCGATTCTTCGCTGGAATTGGACATTCCCGCCGGCACCCAGCCCAACGCGCAAATCCGGATCAAGGGCGCGGGGCTCCCCCCGCTTCACGGCGGGAGGCGGGGCGACCTCGTGGTCGTCTGCAACGTTCTCGTACCCAAGAAGCTTGATGCCGCCCAGGCCGAATTGATCCGGCAGCTGGCCGCCGCGAGCGGGGAAGAGCTGCCCAAAGGACACGAGAAGAGCTCCTTGCTCGGCGGGCTCTTCGGCAAAAAGCATTGAACTGGATCGAAATCACCGCCGAGTTTCCGTCGGCGCCGCCGGATTGGTCGCCGGTCATCGAGCTGTTCCGCGCAGCGGGTTGCCCGAACTCGATGGAAACCGACGTTCCTCCCGCGGTTATCGGCTGCCTTGCGGACGGGGTCGGCGCCCCGTCCCGAGTCACGCTGTTGGCCCGCCGGCTGCGGGACGCGGGGGCGAGCCATATTCGGACGAAGACGATCGCGGACGAGGACTGGAACCACGCCTTTCGCGAGCACTTCAAGCCACGCCGGGTGGGGAAGCGCTTCGTGATCGTTCCCACTTGGGATACCGACTTCAAGCCACGTGACGGGGACCTCGTGATCACCCTCGATCCCGGCCAGGCGTTCGGCACCGGCGACCATCCGACCACCCGCATGTGCCTGGAGTTACTGGAAAAGGCAGGCGTGACCGGCAAGCGGGTGGCGGATGTGGGCTGCGGCACCGGGATTCTCTCGATCGGCGCGGTTCGGCTCGGTGCCGCGGAAGTGGCCGCCGTCGATATCGACGAGGTCAGCGTGCAGGTGTCTCGAGAGAACGCGGCCCTCAATCAGGTTTCGTTCGAGGTTGGGCTGGCGGACGGGATTGCGTCGTTGGGCGAGGGCTGGGACGTTCTCGTCAGCAACATCATTTCGGCGACGCTGATTCTGCTGGCGCCGGACGCCGCGCGGGCTCTCGTGACGAACGGGAAGTGGATCGCCTCCGGCATCATCAACGAGAATTGGCCCGATGTGCTGGCCGCCGCCGAGGCTGCGGGTTTTGCCCTCGACACCAAACTGGAGGACCCGCAGTGGGTGGCCGCGATGTTCCACCGTACATGACCGGTTTACGTGGCCTGCCTCGCGCGTTCGTGCTCGGGGCACTGCCCGACGAGCCGTTCGAGCTGCCGGAAGAGGAACTGGACAAGTTCAGGAAGGTGTTGCGGCTCGGGACCGGAGATCAGATCGCGATTCTGCCCGGAGACGGCTCGCTTCTGGTTTGCCGATTGGACGGCAGGCGAGCGGTTCCGGAAGCCGTGGAGTGGCCGGCAACGGAAGCTTCACTTCGCGTGACGGTCGCGCAGGCCTTACCGAAGGGCGACAAGCTGGATGAGATCGTGCGCGGTTGCACGGAGATCGGGGTTGCCGGCTTCGTGCTGTTCCCCTCGGAGCGAAGCGTGGTTCGCTGGGACGCCGAAAAGCTGGCGGGCCGGGTGCGGCGGCTCGAGGCGATCGCAGGCGAGTCGGCCGAGGTCTCGTTCCGTACCCGGCTGCCCTCGATCGCGGTCGCCGGCGACCTGGCCGAGGTTCTTGCGGCGCACCCGCACGCCGCTGTACTCAGCGAGGTGGAGGGGATCGCCGGAGGTTTGCGGAGGCTTGGCGATGCGATGACGGTGGTGGTCGGTCCGGAAGGGGGCTGGTCGCCGCGTGAGCTCGAGTTGATCGGGGAGCGCGGGGTCACCCTAGGGCCGCGCGTGCTGCGCGTCGACCACGCGGCGGCAGCGGCTGCGGCCATCCTGCTGTTGGGGCCCTGAACTTCAGAAGCGCCAGTCGTGGCAAGGCTGCCAAACCCGAGCACCGTAGTCGACGCCCGGTGCGTCGTCCGGACACGGGTCGCTGACCCGTGGCACGCTCCGGGAGTGCGTAGCCGACGCCCTGTGCGTCGCCCACCGGCTGAAGCCGGTGCCACACGTCTGCGCTCACCAAACCGTACTCGACGCCCTAATGCGTCGTCCGGACACGCCCTCCTCCCTCGCCGCTTGCGCGGCGAGTACTCCCCCCGGAGGGGGGAGAGACGTTACAGCGTGCCGCGAACGGCTTGCTCGCGCTCGATGGCCTCGAAGAGTGCCTTGAAGTTCCCCTTCCCGAAGCTTGTCGCGCCCTTGCGGTTGATGATTTCGTAGAACAGGGTCGGGCGGTCGGTGATCGGCTTGGTGAAGATCTGCAGCAGGTAACCCTCGTCGTCCCGGTCGACCAGGATGCCGAGCGACTCCAGGTCCTTGATGTCCTCGTCGATCGTCCCGACCCGGTCCGGCAGGGCGTCGTAGTACGCCTTCGGCACCTTCAGGAACTCCAGCCCGCGCGCCTGCAAGCGCGAAACGGTGTGGATGATGTCGTTGGTCAGCAGGGCCACGTGCTGCACGCCGGGCCCGCCGAAGAACTCGAGGAACTCGTCGATCTGCGACTTCTTGCGCCCTTCCGCCGGTTCATTGATCGGGAACTTCACGCGACCGTTCCCGTTCGACATCACCTTGCTCATCAGCGCGGTGTATTCGGTCGAGATGTCCTTGTCGTCGAACGAGACGAGCTGCTTGAAACCGAGCACATCCTCGTACCAGTGCACCCACTTGTTCATCGCTCCGAGCTCGACGTTCCCGACGCAATGGTCGACCTCGACGAGACCGATGGGATCGCCCGGCTGGTTCAGCCGCTCGAAGTGGGGCATGAAGTGGCCCTTGAACTTGTCGCGGTTGATAAAGGTGTGGAGGGTGTCGCCGTACGTATGGATCGAGGCGATTCGGACCTCGCCGTCGCCGTCGCTCAGCGAGAACGGCTCCTTGGCCGGGGTTGCCCCGTGGCGCACCGCCTCCGCGAACGACCAGTCGACGTCGTCGACCTCAAACGCGATGTCCTGAACGAAGTCGCCGTGGCGGGCGATCGCCGCGCTCATCGGGTGCTCGGGCCGGATCGGGGCCGAAAAGAGGAGCTTGACCCGGTCCTGCTCTAGGAGATAGTCGACCTCGTGCCGCTGACCGGTCTCTAAGCCGTGGAACCCGGTGATGTTGAAGCCGAAGATGTGCTGGTAGTAAAACGCCGCTTGGCGGGCGTTGCCCACGTAGTGGCGAATGTGATCGACGCGACGGATCGGAAAACTGTCCTGCATGGCCCTGTATTCCTTATCGGATGATGCTCCCAGTATAGCTACGGTGATCGGGCCTAAGCGGCGCCGCTGAAGCGGACCGCGTCCTCTTGCAGCCACTTCTCGTAGCGGATGAGCTCCTCGCGCGGGAGGTGGTCGTCCGAGCCCGGCCAACTCGCCAACACGGCCGCTATCGCGATGATCTGGTGAACGGAGAGCTCGGAGGGCTTGACGATGTGAGTCCCGGCGTTGGTTTCGACGGCAACCTCGCCCAGGCCGACGCGGTAAACGAAGGCGGGCGCATTGCCCTGGCTCGGGTCGCTCTCGATCACCACGTGGTTCTCCCGCGTGGTCGGGTCGAGCATGGTGTTGAACCAGCCCATGAAGCGCGTGAGCGCCCGGTAGCGGTCGATGAGGTCCTGCCCTGCCTGAGTCTGCGCGTACTGGCTGGCCTGGACGGTGCCGGTCATGCTGGGGAAGTCGTACGTCGCGAACTCGTTCTTGAGGCTCTTGAACAGCTCGGGGTCCAGCAGGGGTTCGTCGTACTTCTTGGGTTCGGGGGCCGGTGCGGTTTGGGCAGGGGCCGCCGCATCCGGTGTTTCGACATTCCGCTTCAAACGCTTGGCGAGGCCGCCGGCATTGGCGGCGATCGGCGGTTTTTCGTGGACCGCCTTGTTCGCGCTGACCACGAGCATCGTGAGCGCCCCCGCCACGAGCACGAAGCTCGCGATGAGGAGCGCGGCCGCGCGCCCGCCACGCAGGCCGCTCGCTTCCGTTCCGTGCGGCATGTTCATCGCCATGAGCGCTTCCTGCCGCTTCTCGAGCTCGAGGCGGCCGAGGGAGGGGACTTCCCACACCATGACCGGCTCGGCGATGCCCTTGAGGTGGCGCGGGCCGACGTAGTTGGCGGGGAAGTCCATCTTGCCCTTGACCACGTCGTACACGGTTCGGCTGAGGAAGATGGAGCCGGGCTTGGCCTCCTTTTGGAGGCGGGCGGCCACGTTCACACCGTCGCCGTACACGTCGTCGGCGGTGACGACCACATCACCCAGGTGCACGCCGATTCGGTGCCAGAGGACGTCGCTGGGGAGGAGGCGCTTGGTTTGTTCGTGGAAGATGCGCTGGATCTCGAGGGCGCAGACGAGGGCCTGGTTCGCGCTCGGGAAGCGCATGAGCATCCCGTCGCCCATGGTTTTGAGGACGGTGCCGCTGGTCCGCGCGCACACGTCCTTCATGATTTCCATGTCGCGCCGCAGGTTGGCGAGGGCCCGCTGCTCGTCGGTGTTGGCATGGTGGGCGAACCCGGCAACGTCGGTAAAGACGATAGCGGCCAGGGTTTTGTGGCCTTGCGGCGCTCCTTCCACTGAGCCCGGAATCATGGTCACTAATAGGATAAGACGACGACCGTGCCGCCCACACCCTATTATGGCGGCAGGTCCGGCAATTATCGGAGGTCATCTTGAGCGACACGAGCCTGCGATCTCACGACCCTCCGACCCTGCCGCTGGTATCATTCGAACCTACAGGCCGATGTAGCTCAGTGGTAGAGCAGCTGTTTCGTAAACAGCAGGTCACCGGTTCGAGTCCGGTCATCGGCTCCAGTCTTTGGCGGCCGCCTTGGTCCTCACGCGCTCTCGTCGAATGCGTTCTGATACTCAAGCGGAGAGTAGGTGAGCACAAGGCCGATCTGGGCGGATCGTTCTCCGAAAGCGTTGCGAAGCCCCTGCCATTTCGGGAGATCGCCTTCCTCCGACGAGCCGTTCCAGAGCCACTCCTGACGCCCGTGGTGCGAAATCCCTTTGAATCCCGGATGCATGATCCACCCGGTAATTCGACCCGCAGGGTCGTCACGGCTGAGTTCGATTGCACTATCCGGGCCAAGCAAAGCTTGCAAGGCTTTAATGATCGCTTCGGGCTTCAGTTTTTCCACTTGTTGATTCCTGCACGGACGATAAAAACGGCCGCATCGTACATTTCGAAGCTGTTCCGCTTAAGTTTATCTCCCTTCACGCCGACCGTGGCGTCGACGGAATTCAGATGTTGCAAGAGCTTCCCGGGGCTTGTGAACCGATGGTGGTTTGCCCATCTGCTCGTGATGACATAGAGATTCGCGGCCATTTCAGCTTCCTGGGGGACCTTCACCAATGAATCAAACTTGGATTCAGCATAGAGCCTGGGCAATACGTGACGTCCACTCCATGAGCGGTCGATCTTCCAGCGATACGCGCGCAGGATGCACTCGACCGCGAGGCCGCAGAGGTAGTGGCAAGTAAGGTAGTCGCCGCCGATGTGACATTTGAAGGCGGCGCTGAGGTGTTCTTCGGCTGCCAAGCGATACTCCGCAGCCCCGATCTCCACGTTGCGAACATACCCGCTGCTTTCTCGTGCTCCGGCGGGCGACACCTGCGCGCCGACGTGGCTGCCCCTTAGAAGTGGCTTCGGGCGCGGGCCGATCAGCGAAGGAGCCATCGCTTACGGGGGCCGAGCCTTCGTGCTGCCGTACAATCGCAGTACATGTCCGCTCTTATCGCGGTGGCGGTGATGGGGCCGCACCGGCTCAACAGGAACGGACCCCAGGAATATACGCTTCGCGGCCATTCCAACGGCCATCGGTTCGTGGTGTCGGTCAAGCAAGCGGAATTCCGGGCCCGGGGGCGAATCGTATTCTGGAAGCTACTGGAGGGTGACGCCGGCGCGCCGCCTGCCGAACGGCTTTACTATCCGGCGTGGAAATCCGGAGGCAAGGTCCACCTTTTCGAGGGCTATGATTCGGTTCAAATGGAAGAGGTCGGACACGCCCGCGCGGCGGTGTTCCTCGCCAAGTACAGCACGGAGCTGACTCGCGTACATCTATTGGTCGACGGAAAGCGATGGCCGATCGCCA
>DATGIR010000042.1:0-5833 GCA_035295605.1 Fimbriimonadaceae bacterium
GTTGTCCACGCCCTTCGTGTGGTGCTCGATGCCCCTCGCATGCATGAGGAACGAGGTCCGTGCCTCGCCCCACATCCGACCCGCCTTCTGAATGTCCTCGACCTTCACGCCGCTGATCCGGGAGATCTCCTCCAGCGGCAGTTCCATCGCAGCCTTCTCGACCTCCTCCCATCCGATCGTCCGGTTCTTGATGAAGTCCCGATCGATGAGTCCGCCGGTGACCATGACTTGGAGGATCCCGTTGTAGAGGGCCGAGTCGGTGCCCGGCCGCACCGGCAGGTGCAGCTCGCACGTCCGCGCGATCGGCGTCACCCGGGGGTCGATCACGATCAGCTTCGCGCCCCGGTCGCGGGCTCGCCAAATGTAGTCGGTCGTAATCGGCGAGCACTCGGCGACGTTTGTGCCGGCGCACAGGATCACATCCGCCTCCAAAATGTCTTCCCATGAGTTCGCGGCCCGGTCGATGCCGAAGGCGAGCTTGTTACCGGCTCCCGCGCTGACCATGCACAGCCGCCCGTTGTAATCCAACTCCTTCGTCTGGAGCGCGACCCGCGCAAACTTGCCGACCAGGTAGCTCTTCTCGTTCGTCAGCGAGACGCCCGAAAGCAGAGCTACCGCGTCCTTGCCGTACTCCTCCTGGATCCGCTGAATCTCCCCGACCGTGGTCGAAAGCGCCTCTTCCCACGCGATCGGCACGAAGCCGACCCCGTCCACCCGCTTCAGCGGCGCGAGCAGCCGGTCCGGGTGGTTGTCCTGCATGTACCGCTTCACCCCCTTGGGGCAAAGCTTGCCGCGATTGAACGGAAACTCCTCCCACGGCTCGAATCCGATGACGTGGTTGTTCGCCACCTTGAGTTGGATTCCGCACTGCTGGCCGCAGAAGCAGCAGTGCGTCTTGACCAGCTTCTCCGGTGTCCCCCGCCCCCTCCACCCGCCCAACGGGGCGTAGTTGAGGTGCGGGCCGAACTTGTCGATCAGCTCGTCGAGCGGGACGGGGAGCTTCGCCATAGTCGAATCCGCCGGGCTAGGCCGAGGCGACGAATCCCTCCTCGCCGAGTACCGCCATCTGGCTCAGGGCGAACACCCGAATCTTCTCCTCCGGGGCCAGTTCCTGGTGGGCGCCGAAGTCATATCCCACTTCGTGCAAGGTGGCCACGAGGTCGTCATGGTGCATTTGGGAGTGGAACGCCACGCCGCTCCGCGGGCAAACCTGCTGCGGACCCCGGGCTCCCTGCTCCTTGTAATAGGCCACCCCCAGCTGGGCCGGCCGCTGGATAACGTGGAACAGCTTGCCGAACGGGAGATACAGGAGGAGCATCACGACCGTGAACGCATGAAGCAGGCTCAGGAAGCTGAAGTGCGAGCCTGCCATCAGTCGCTCGCTGGCGGTGAGCATCAACCCCGTCACCGCGACCGAGAAGAGCAGGAAGAGGGGGACGAAGTCCGCGCCCAAACTTTGAACGGCCTGGGCGCCGCGGTCGAACATCCGCCGGTGCATAGCCAGGCCGATTCCAAAGAGCAGCAGCACCGCGCTGATGTTCAGCCAGTTGAAGAACACCCACCCCAGCCATCCGTGGGGGTCGAACGTCAGCGCCGGGATGCCCATCACCACCACCGCATAGTCGGTGGCGTTGGACGCGGGCAGAAACTGGATCCAGCCCCAGCTCAAGGGGAAGGTGATGAGGAACGCAAGAATGCATCCCCACGCGATCCCCATGTGCGCCAGCCAACGCTTGACGCTCCGTCGCTCGATAAAGCGCTGGGCGACGATGTCCTCCCACAGCAGAACTACGAAACGGCCGAGGTTTCGGACCAGGCGGCTCGGCCGCAAGAACAGCATCCAGCCGGCTTTGAAATAGCGCCAGGTCGGCGGTCGTTGGAGCCACATCGCGTAGCGGTAGGTCACGCCGAACGCCGCGAACAAGGTCGCGATCGCGTACGCGGTGAGCGGCGCGTCGAAGCGGCTCAGCTCTCCCGAGCCGAAGAAGATCATCGCCGCGAGCAGGAGCGTCGCCCCCGTCCCTGCCGCGAATGCGACCTTCGTGATGCGGCTCGCCGTGATCACGTCCCCGTCACCGTCGTCGCTCCCGTCACTACCGGCTGCGAGGCGGCCCGGAGTCCGGTCGCCAGGTTGCGAATCAAGCCGAGAAACGTGATGCACCAGGCTCCGAACGCGATGAACCAGAACGCCTTCGAGAGCGGCCGAAGCGCCGTCAAGCCGAAGATGTCGGCCACTCCGCCCGTGCAGATCGCGTACATCGCCAGCGGGAAGACCATGCTCCAGTACTGCGGCTCATAGCTCAGCGGCACCTTGCGTGTGGCGTGCCGCCAGATGCCAAGGCCGACGAGCATCGGGATCCAGGCGGTGGCCAGCACCCAGAAGAACATCGAAAACCCCTGCAGGGTCGGCAGGGGCCGGAAGGGAAGCGGCCAAAGGTCCACCCGTTTGCACAGCTCCACCCCCGCCAGGGTCGAGATCGCCGCCGCCCCCATGCAGATCCAGTAGGCGGGCCTGAGATCTTTCGGGTCCAAGTCGAAGAATACGAGCCGAAAGATCACTGCCGCGATCACCAGGACATACATGGCGCAGCCGAGCATGAAGAGCGAGAGCGAGGTAAGGATCATCACGCTGTGATCGCCCAGGTACGGCGAGAGGATGCTCGTAAGAATCGAAAGCGACTGGGTTGCAACCGGGATGATGAGCCACACCCCGCTGACGCATTCTTGCAGGGGCGGCTTGTCCCGGCTAGTGAACAGGTTGAGGCAGAAGCCGTAGATAAGAAAGCCCCAGACGAACCAAGCGAGCGCCCAGAGCACCAGTGCCACAGGCTCCATGCCAAGCACCAGGATATAGCTCTTGCCGAGCACCGTCGTTCCCGCCGAGGCGGTGAAGAACCCGGCCCCGAGCTTGAAGGAGCGAAAGTCGGCGACGAGCCGCGGCCCGTATCCGATCGCCCTCGCCACCGTGAGCGCGGCGAGCACCACGTAGGCGAGGGTCGCCACCCCTACCAACACCCGGGCCGGCGTCGCATAGCCGAGCTTGTTCGCCTGAATCGCGACGACCCCGGTCGCCATGACGAGGGCAAAGTAACCCGGGAAGAGCCCTCCGACCGCGTCGGAAAGTGCCTTGCGCATGCCGTTCACTCCATCCGCTCCATGCGCCGGAGCCCAAGCAGCATCCAGGCGTTGATGCCAAAGCAGACCAGGCTCACCACCGCCGCCGGAATCGCCAACAGAGTGCGTCCCTCGAGCAGCGTGTCGAGGCTGGCCACGAAGAGCCACATCTGGATGAGGAGGAGCAGGAAGGCGAAGAGCAGTATCGCGACGAACGCCGCCGTGCGTTGCTCCTTGCGGAACTGGAGCGGCGTGTTCATGCGTCCCGGCTCCTGACGCCGATCGCGTAAATCTCGTCGCCCCGCACCTCGAGCTCGATCATCGGCAGCGGCCGCGCGGGCGGGCCCTGCAAGACATGCCCGTCGTCGATGGAGAAAGCGCCCTCATGGCACGGGCAGTAAAGCCGCCCCTGCTCGGGTTGCCACACGACCGGACAGGACAGGTGCGTGCACCGCCGGCTGAACGCGCTGAAGTCAGAGCTGTTCGAGCGAATGAGGATGCAGGTGTCCTCCGCCCGCGGGTACGTGAACTGCAGCCAGCCGCCTGGGTCGATTTCGGCCAGCCGCGCGATCAGCTTCGGCTCAAAACTCCTGCGGTCCCGCGGAATCTGCGCGTACGCCGCCATCCCGATCGAGGCGAGCGCCATGCCCCCGCTCGAAAGAGTGATGAACTTGAAGAAGTCGCGCCGCGAGACGTATTCGTCCTCGTTCCAATCGACCGGAAACTCGTTGCGGAGGGAGTCGTCCATGTTCAAACCCTGGCTCCCGCCAATAAGTCGGCCTTGCGGATCACCGCGTCGGGTCGAACCGCCATCCGCCTTTGCCCCGCGGGCAGCATGATGGAAACCTTCGTCCGAACCACCTGGTCGCCGAAGGTGAACTCGTTTACCGGGTTTCCGCGCCGCTCGGCGATCTCCTCCGGGGTTCCGAAGAAGAGCGCGCCCGACGGGCAAACCGTTGCGCACATCGGCTTCTTTCCCACCGAGGTGCGGTCGTAGCACATGTCGCACTTCATCATCTGGTCCACGTCCGCCTCGTACTTGGGCACGCCGAACGGGCACGCGTAGACGCAGTTGGTGCAGCCGATGCAGCGGGGCTTGAGCGAGCTTTGAACCACCCCGTCCGGGGTGCGCTTGATCGCGTCGGCCGGGCACACCGCTTGGCAGGCCGGCTCCTCGCAGTGCATGCACACCATCGGCGTGGTTTGAACCGTCTCGGCCCGACGGATCTCGACCAGGTGTATCATCGAAACCCCCGCGTGGGTGTCGCATTCGCGACAGGCCTCGACGCACGCGCGGCACCCGATGCACCGGCTGGGATCGACGTAGAAGCTCCGTTCCACCTACCTGCTCCCTCGTGAGCGGTTCGTTCTCCCCATTTCGCGTGCGTACCCTCCCATGTCATCTTTGCATGAACTCGAGAAGCCGCTCGGGCGACCGGAGGGTGATCCTCTGGTGAGAGGTCGAGATCGCCCCCTCCTTCTGCCACCGGCTGAGGGCTCGAATCGTCGATTCGGTGGTCGTCCCCGCCATCTCGGCCAGGTCGCTGCGGGTGAGGGGCACCTGCAGCTCCACCCCGTTCTTCGTCTCCGCTCCGTAGCTGTCGGCGAGAATGAACAGCACCGCCGCCAGCCGCTCTTCGACCCGGCTCGAGGTCAGGCGCGCCATCATCTCGTGCGCTTGGCGGAGGCGGGGGCCGATGCCCCGGATGATCCGGTCCTTGAATGCCGGGCTCTCCGTGTAGACCGCCATCAGGCCGCGGGTCGGCACCTTCAAGTACCACGTGTTGGTCACGGCGATCGCCGAGAGCGGATAGGGTTTGCCCTCGATCGCGACCAACAGGCCGAGGCACTGGCCGGGACCGAGCAGCTCCATCGCCGCGTCCTGGCCCCGGGGCGAGGTTTTCGCCATCTTGATGAAACCCACGCCGACCACCGCGCAGAATTCGCTGGGCGCGCCTGCGTCCCAAATCGTTTCCCCGCGCTCGGCGTACGCCATGTGGCCGAGCCCCGCCAGTCGTTCGCGCGTCTCCGAATCGACCGCGTTGAACAGGGTGCACGCCTCGATCACCGAGATGTTGCTGGGCCTCTCCGGGAATCGGGTCGCCATCAGTTCAATCATGACCGGCTCCTCAGCTTCGCGCGGCGATCAGAGCGCGTCCTCGCCGCAGCATTGGCCCGGCCACGAAGTACGCCCATGTCGCGAGACCGACGAGCTCGACGAATCCGGTGGCGCCCATCGGCCGAAAGCCGCTCGGGTTGTAGTCGGTGAGGATTTGAAGCCCCACCCGCCCCGCGTTCCCGAGGTTGAGCAAGACGAACACCGACCACAGCGTCTTTTGCGCGGCGTCGGGAATGTCGTTCATCCGCGCCACCACCGTCATCCCCACCCCGAGGATCATCTGCGAGATGAAGCCGACCGTCAAGGCGTGCCGGATGGCCCCGGTGTAGGCGTGGGAGAACGGCGCCCCGATCAGCCGCAGGTGGATTGGTTCGAAAACCAGCAGGGCTCCCGAGATGAGCAGCCATACCATCGCGCCCCGAACGAACTTATGCGCGGGGATTTGGCTACCCAGCGGCTCGAACAGCCTTATGGAAATCACAAGGAGCACGGCGGCGGTAGCCAGGGCGATTCCCCCCAGGGTGAAGAGCTCCCGTGACCCCGGCTCGAACCCCCCGCGAAACGCCACCACCCATCCCGCCATTCGGGCGACGAGCCCTA
>DATGIR010000043.1:0-8212 GCA_035295605.1 Fimbriimonadaceae bacterium
ACACGACGCTCATTCTTCGCGAGAAGCCGAACAGCTCGCCGCCCAGCGATTACGTTCGGATCAAGGGCGCGTTCCTCAGCCCGGGCAAGCTGGTCCTGGCGGGCACGCCGGCCGTGTTGCCGCCGATGCCCAAGGGCTCGCCGCTCAACCGGCTCGGCCTCGCCGACTGGATCACCGACCGCAACAACCCCCTGACGGCGCGCGTTGAGGTTAACCGGCTCTGGTCGATGCTCTTCGGGATCGGGCTGGTGAAGACGGAGGGCGACTTCGGGACCCAGGGCGAGGCTCCGATCTACCGCGAATTGCTCGACTGGATGGCGGTCGACTTCATGGAGAAGGGTTGGAGCGTGAAGCAGATGCTCCGGCTGATCGTGACCTCGAACACCTACCGGCAAGCGTCGGCAGAGACGGCCGACCTCGTGGAGCGCGATCCCGAGAACCGGCTTCTCGCCCGGGGCCCCCGGTTCCGGATGAGCGCGGAGATGATCCGGGACAACGCCCTTGCCGCATCCGGGCTGCTGAGCCGCAAGATGGGCGGGCCGAGCACGATGCCCGACCAGCCGGACGGAGTCTGGAACATCTCGTACAACGACGCCAAGTGGGTCACTTCGCCGGGTGAGGACCGCTTCCGGCGCGGTCTCTACACCTACTGGCGGCGCACGATGCCGTACCCAGCCTTTCTAGCCTTCGACGCGACGAGCCGCGAGGCCTGCACGGTGAACCGGGTGCGGACGAACACCCCGCTCCAAGCCCTGGTGCTGCTTAACGACCCCGTTTATGAGCTGTGCGCTCGCGGTCTGGCGACTAAGATGCTCGCCGTTCCGGGTGACCCGGTCAAGCGCTTGCTTACCGGCTTCGAAGGGCTTTTGGCACGGGCTCCCAGCGCCGACGAATCCGCACGGCTAACCGCCTACCTGGCAACCCAGGAGAAGCGGCTGGAAGGCGATCCGGCGGAAGCCAAGAAGCTACTCGGCGCCGCCGGCCCGATCAAGGGATCGAGCGACGCCGAATCCGGCGCCTACATTCTCGCCGCGCGGGTACTCCTGAACCTCGACGAGACGATCACGAAGGAATGACGATGGACAACAGCGATCGCGCAATGCAAGACGTGCTCCGCCATATCACGCGGCGAAGCTTGCTCAAAACGGCCGGATTCGGTATCGGCACGCTCGCGCTCGGGTCACTCATGGCCGAAGACGGGTTTGCGGCCCTGCTGGCGGGTCAAAACCCGCGCACCGATCCGCTTGCTCCCAAGCCGCCCCACTTTGCGCCGAAGGCAAAGCGCGTGATCTATCTGTTCATGGTCGGGGCGCCCTCCCAACTCGACCTGTTCGACCCCAAGCCGATGCTGGTGACCCACAACGCCCAGCCGTGCCCCGCCGAGTACCTCAAGGGCGAGCGCTTCGCATTCATCAAGGGCACGCCGATGCTGCTGGGCTCGCCGTTCAAGTTCAAAGCGTGCGGCCAGAGCGGGCAGATGATCTCAGAGGTTCTGCCCCACATGCAGGAGATCGCCGACGACATCAGCGTGATCCGCTCGATGCATACCGACGAGTTCAACCATGCGCCGGCGCAGATCATGCTGAACACCGGCTTCAGGTTGCCCGGGCGCCCCAGTATGGGCTCATGGCTTACCTACGGCCTCGGCAGCGAGAGCCGGGATCTGCCCGGTTTCGTCGTGCTCATCTCGGGTTCGAGCAACCCGGACGGAGGCAAGACGATGTGGTCGAGCGGCTTTCTCCCGTCGACCTATCAGGGCATCGAGTTTCGCTCCCACGGCGATCCCGTGCTCTATGTGCAGAGCCCCGATGGCATCACCCACGAAGTTCGCCGGGAGGAGCTCGACGCGATCCGCGACCTGAACGTGCTTCACTCCAAGTCGGTGCACGACCCGGAGATCGACACCCGGATCGCCGCCTACGAGATGGCGTACCGGATGCAGACGAGCGTGCCGGACCTGATGGACGTCTCCAAGGAGAAGCCCGAGACGCTGGAGATGTACGGCGCCAAGCAAGGCGAAACTTCTTTCGCCAATAACTGCCTTCTGGCGAGGCGGTTGGTGGAGCGGGGCGTGCGCTTCGTGCAGCTTTACCATCGCGGCTGGGACCACCACGGCGAATCGGCGTACGACAGCCTCGGGATCGGTTTGCCGAAGCTGTGCGGCGAAACCGACAAGGCGGCGGTGGCCCTCGTCAAGGATTTGAAGCAGCGCGGACTGCTGGACGAGACCCTGGTGATCTGGGGCGGAGAGTTTGGGCGCACGCCGATGAACGAGGCCCGTGACGGCTCGAAGTATCTCGGCCGCGACCATCACCCCCACGCCTACTCGATCTGGATGGCGGGCGGCGGCATCAAGCCGGGCCTCTCGTACGGCTCGACCGACGAGCTTGGTTACATGGTCGCCAAGGATCCGGTTCACGTTCACGATCTGAACGCGACGGTGCTCCATCTGATGGGCCTGGACCACACCCGGCTGACCTACAAGTTCCAGGGCCGGAACTTCCGCCTGACCGACGTGTATGGAAACGTGCAGACCGGGCTCGTCGCGTAGTCGACGCCCCGTACGCCGTCCACCGGCTGAAGCCGGTGCCACAAGAATTCGCCCGTCCGGGAAAGCTGCAAGGTTTCTCAGGCAACGTTCGTTAAGGAATCTCCCGGATAGACTCCCTCTAGCCGCGGCCGAGGGCCGCCGCTCACCCCGCCATGATCTCTCTCGCTCCGATTCTTCTCCTCTCCACGCTTGCCGGAACCCAGGGTTCGCCGTCCCACGTCGAGCACGCGAACTGGCCCCTGGCCAACCGCTTCACCGCCGAAAGCCTGCGGCCGTTCGTCTATAGCTCGACCCTCACGCCCGGCTGGATCAACAAGACCGACGTGTTCTGGTACATGTGGCGCGATTCGAAGGGTGTCCGCTTCTGGAAGGTGGACTGCAAGGCCAAGAAGAAGACGCCGTTGTTCGATACCGCGCGTATGGCGGCGCTGCTCAGCGAAGTTGCCAAGCGGCCGTACGACGCCGACAACCTGCCCTTCACCACTGTCACGTTCGATGATAAGAACGCCGACCTCATGCACTTCGTGGTCGCGAATATCGAATACGAGTACGACCTCAAGAAGGACACCCTCAAGAGCCTCGGCCGGCCGAAACCGGACGCGAACGCTCCTGCCGCCCCCGGCCAGGGCCGTGGCCGAGGCGGCGGCGGTGGGCAAGGGCGCTTCGGTGGCGGACCGAACGCCGATTTCCACAACTACTCGCCGGACAAGAAGGCGTTCGTGTACGCCCTGGACCGGAACCTCTACTACGTGGAAGTGAAGGACGGCAAGGAGCAAACGCCGATCCAGCTCACCAAGGACGGCGAGAAGTACTACAGCTTTGGCAGCCGCGAGGACAACCTCGAACGCCAGGAGATGTTCCGCCAGCAGATTCAAACCCAGCGGCAGAACGTTCGCCAGAACCAGAACCAGAACCAGAATCAGCAGCAGGACGACCAGCAAGGCGGCGGCGGTGGACAGGGCGGCGTCGGCCGGCCTCCTAGCAACGAGAAGCGCGTGCGCGCGAACGTCACCTGGTCCAAGGACTCGAAGCGCTTTTACGTCACGCGGAGCGACGAGCGGAAGGTGAAGGACCTCTACCTGGTGAATAACCTCGCCGAGCCGCGCCCGACCCTGATGACCTATCGCTATGCGATGCCGGGGGAAACGAACGTGCCCCAAGAGGAGCTCTTCGTGTTCGATCCGGTCAAGAAGGAGCTCGTCAAGGAGCCGGTGGCGAAATACAAGGACCAGCAGCTCATGGACCTCCACTTCCAGGACTCGGGCTCGGATTCGGTGCGCTTCATTCGGCGCGACCGGCCGCAGCGAAATCTCGAGCTCTGCGAACTTGATCTCAAGACCCAGAAAATCAAGCCGCTGCTCACCGAATCGGTCACCAACTCACAGCTCGAATCCCAGGGCGCGAGGTACGTGAAGCCGGGGGGCGACTTCCTCTGGTTCTCGGAGCGCTCCGGTTGGGGCCACTGGTACCTCTACGACAACGCGGGCAAGCTCAAGAATCCGGTCACCTCGGGGCCGTTCCGGGCGAGCGAAGTGGTCGACGTCGATGCGGACAAGGGGTTGGTTTGGGTTCGCGCGGAAGGGAGGGAGGCGAACGAAGACCCCTACTACCGGCACCTCTACCGCACCCACCTGGACGGCAAGGAGATGGAGCTGCTCGATCCGGGCGAGGCGGATCACACGTCGACCCTCTCTCCGGACAAGAACTTCATCGTCGACGTCTGCTCGCGCATCGATCTGATTCCAAGCGCGGTTCTCCGCGACGCCAAGGGCCGGGTGCTGATGGACCTCGAGAAGATGGACGTCGCCAAGCTCGTCGAGATGGGTTGGAAGATGCCCGAGCGCTTCACCGTGTAGGCGGCGGACGGCCTCACCGACATCTACGGAAACATGTGGAAGCCGACCGACTTCGACCCCAAGAAGAAGTATCCGGTCATTGCCAATGTCTATCCGGGACCGCAGACCGAGTCGGTGAGCACGACCTTCGCGGCGACGGCGACCAACCAACGGTTGGCGCAGCTCGGGTTCATCGTCATTCAGATCGGCAACCGCGGCGGCAGCCCGGACCGCTCGGCGGCGTACCACCGGTACGGCTACTTCAACCTCCGCGACTACGGCCTCGCCGACAAGAAGGTGGGCATCGAGCAGCTCGCCTCGAAGTATTCGTGGATCGACCTGAACCGGGTGGGAATCTACGGCCACTCGGGCGGCGGTTTTATGACCGCCGCTGCGATGCTTCTTCCCCCATACAACGACTTCTTCAAGGTCGGTGTGGCGAGCTCAGGGAACCACGACAACAACATCTACAACCTGAACTGGAGTGAGGAGAACCACGGCCTTCGCGAAGTGGGAATCCAGGATGGAGACGGAAACGACACCGGGTCGACCCGTTACGAGATCAAGGTTCCGACGACGGTAGAGCTCGCACCGAACCTCAAGGGCAAGCTGCTGCTGGTGACCGGCGACGTCGACAACAACGTCCACCCGGCCAACACGATTCGTCTGGTGAACGCGCTGATTCGGGCGCACAAGCGGTTCGACTTCATGCTCATGCCGGGGCAGGCCCACGGCTACGGCGACCTCCAGCCCTACTTCACGGAGTTGCTGATGGAGTACTTCGCCGAGCACTTGCTCGGCGACTACGAGCGGGACAACGCCGACATGAAGGTGACCCCGTAATGCCGTTGCCCCCCTAAAACGTGCCACGGCTCAGCGAGGTGTGCCGGGGGGGGCGTCGGTGCGCCCGGCGCCCCGTTCCCTCGGCGGGCCCCGTTGTCCCCGCAGCGCCTTTGGGCCCCGCGCATCCGGGGTCGCGTTGTTTGAGCGCGTCTCTGCGCGAGGTTAGCGACCCCGCGGGGGGTCCGAGCGCGATCAGCGGGGACCAGGACCGACGAAGGAAGCGGGGAGCCGGGGGGTCAGAACACGACACCGGGGCAGCGCTAATCCTTCCGCGGCATGTACGTCTTGAACGTGTAATCGAGGGAAGGCTGTCGTTCGTGGCAAGCCATGCAATTGGCGAGCTTGCCCCGCGCGGTTACCCTCGCCCCGTCGGCGTCCAAGGTTGCGAACTCCCAGTCTCCGCACTTCGGGTTGAAGCCTTTCGCGTGCTTGATCATCACCGTCGAAAGCGCGGCGCGGCCGGGGTCGCCGAGCAGCTTCTCTTTGACGATCACCGAACCAACAGGGAAGCCGCCTCCACTCGTCATCGCGCCGGCTCCCGCCGCGTTGACGTACACGTCGATCGCAACTTTGTCGGTGCGCGTAACCCCGACCGGGGAGACGCACCTCGTCGGCGCGAAGCAAAGGGCGGAAGCCGCCGGGCTCACGGCGAAGGGCTTGGGGTTGACGCGATGCCACGCGTGAAAGTCGCCGAACGGCGACACATGCGGCTTGCCGTGAAGTCCGGCAAACCCAGCCCCGATCACGCCCAAGGTCAGAGCGGCCACGGCGAGGCGGCGCGTCATGGAATCCATGGTACCAAGACGCGAGGGAGCTCCGGCCGACCTATAACAGTTCGCTGCCGGGCCACAAAACGCCCGGATCATTCAAATCGCCGCCGGTAAAGTACAGCCATGTCGCAACCGTATGACCGCGTTTTCAACTTCTCGGCGGGGCCGTGCACCCTTCCGGTCGAGGTGCTCGAAGAAGCCCGGGACGACCTCCTCAACTACAAGGGCGCCGGAATGAGCGTGATGGAGATGAGCCACCGCTCCAAGGTCTATGAAGGCATCCTCGCCGAGGCCGAAGCCGACTTCCGAAAGCTCCTGAAAATCCCTGAAAACTACAAGGTCCTCTTTCTCGGCGGCGGGGCTACCCTCCAGTTCAGCATGGTGCCGATCTGCTTCCTGCGCGGCGGCAACGCCGACTACGTGCTCACGGGCTCGTGGGGGGCAAAAGCGGCCGAAGCGGCCCGCCTGGAAGGCTGCGTGAACGTGGTATTCGACGGCAAACCCAATAACTTCCGCGAGGCGCCCGACTTCGGCAGCCTCAAATTCGATCCAAAGGCGGCCTACGTGCACTTCACCAGCAACGAGACGATTCAAGGCGTCGAGTTCCCGGGCGACCCAAGTGCCCCGACCCCGCTGGTCTGCGACATGTCCAGCGACATCCTCTCCCGGCCCGTGGATATAAGCAAGTACGCGCTCATCTATGCGGGCGCCCAGAAGAACATGGGGCCGGCCGGCGTCGCCGTGATTGTGATCCGCGACGACATGATCGCCAAGGTGCCCGGCAACATGCACCCGATGCTCGACTACCGGCTGCAGGCGGAGAACGGGTCGATGTACAACACTCCGCCCTGCTTCAACATCTACATGTGCGGGCTCGTCTACAAGTACCTGCTCAAGAACGGCGGGCTGAACGCCTCGCGTGAGCGCGCGGCGGCCAAGGCCAAGATCCTCTACGATGCGATCGATGGCAACGGCGGTTTCTTCAATGGGCACGCCGCCAAGGATTGCCGCTCGGTGATGAACGTGACCTTCACCCTTCCCGATGAAGAGCTCACCAAGACCTTCGTCAAGCTGACCGAGGAGCGCAAGCTCGACGGCCTCAAGGGGCACCGCTCGGTGGGCGGAATCCGAGCCAGCATCTATAACGCTTTCCCCGAGGAAGGATGCCGGCTGCTGGCCTCCACGATGGCCGAGTTCGCAAAAGCACACGCATAATCGGGCGTGCGCGGCACGTTGCTTAATACGGCGACCGTGGTGGCGGGCACCGCGGTCGGCGTCGTCGTCGGAAGCGGCGTGCCTCCGGTGTACCAAGATTTCGCGATTCACGGAATCGCGTTGGTCGCGTTCGGGGTCGGGATCAAGATGGTCATCGGGACCAAGAACCCGCTGATCGTGGTGGCGGCGATGTCGCTCGGTGGAATCATCGGCCTCGCCCTCGGCCTGCACCACGGCGTCGAGGAGATCGCGGCTTGGTCGCAGCGCCAATTCGGCGGGCACGGCCGATTCGCGGAAGGGATCGTGACGTCGTTCGTGCTCTTCTGCGTCGGGCCGATGACGCTCCTCGGCTGCATCGAGGACGGGCTCGAGCAGAAGATCGACATCCTCAGCCTGAAGTCCACCATGGATGGGATCTCGTCCTTCTTTCTGGCCGCCGCGACCGGCGCCGGACTGTTCGTGACGGCGGTGCTCCTGCTGATCTTCCAGGGAGTCCTCACCCTCGCCGCTAAGCCGCTACGACCCCTTGCCGAACATCCTTCGGCGATGGCGGAGGCGACATCCGCCGGCGGAGCGCTGCTGATGGCGACCGCCATCGGCATGCTCGGAATCAAGGACCTGTATCCGACGAACTACCTGCCCGCGATCTTTCTCGCGCCCTTGTTTGCGCTTGGCGCCGAGCGCTTCGCGGCTCGCCGCCTTGCCGCGAAGGAGCCGGCATGAGACCCTGGTGGGCGCCGAGTTCGCCGGAGTTCGTCAACCACGAGGTGCTCGGGCTCCAACTTTGGCAGTGGCTGGGGCTGGGAATCGTCATCGCGTTCGGCTTCCTGGTGTCGGTCGTCGGCCGGTTCGTCGCGATCCTGATATGGCGCGCCCGGGAGAAGTTTTTCCGGGGCTCCGCATCGCCGCCGGTTCGCCGGCTCGTGCGCCGGGCGGCCGCGGTTCTGGTCTTCGCGTGGGCCTGCTATTCGGTGATCGGCGAGCTGATGCTGCCGCAT
>DATGIR010000044.1:0-6022 GCA_035295605.1 Fimbriimonadaceae bacterium
CTCAACGACGTTGCCGGCCTAAAGTCGCAGGGCAAGCTACCGGAAGGCTTCCCGGAGGGTCCAGGCGAGTTTCTGTTCGACGGAAAACCTGCAACCCTCGGAGACGTCATCGGTGAAGGGACGAATGCGCTTGTGGTCGACGAGGTTGGACAACCGACCATCATGAAGTTCTTGAAGTGGGTCGGCGACCAGGCACGAAGCGTCTACGACGACATGCAGCAGGCAGAGGCGCTCTTGGACGAGGCGGACATCTATCACCTCCGAATTGAACTTGGCCCTCGCCCGAACGGCTCCCAGGTCGTTTGGTTGCGTCAGTCTCGGCTGCCGGAGGGCGCCATCATCCCGAAGTACGGCCAGGCCCTCTCGGAAGGCCAACGTCAGGCCGTCATGAGTCTTGTCGACCAGCTCTACGAAGCGAAGCTGGGGTTCGAGGATTGCAAGGGGGACAATCTCTTCCTCAGGCCACTGGGCGGAGACAAGTGGTTGGCCGGCGTGCTCGATGTGGACCGCATCTGCAAGTGGGGAAGTTACACGACCTCCATCGACGAGATACTGAGTCGAATCGAAACCGGCGTTAGCCACCTCTTCGGGCATGGTTTGAATTGCGTGATCCCCGGAGGCGTCACGGGCTATGGCAAGCGGCTCATGAACTTCGAGGAGTTCTGGAAGATTCAGCTGGAGAAGGGAGGCTGGTTACGTTACGAAGGCGATGGCTTCGTCGACCGTTCGCTCAACGCCGCGGAAGTATTTGACAAGTTTAAGTGGCTAGGCTCGCCGAAGGGGAAGGTCAACCTAGCACGGAGAACCGCCACGACAATGGGCGGACCGAATCCAACCGTAGCTCCTCCCCCACCGCCCGGACCACCTTTGCTGAGCTTCGCGCCGGCGTTCGGAAGGAACTGAGGTTAAGACGGCGGCGGCACTAGCCATCTCGCGGCGAGCTTGTGAACGACACGATCTTCTGAGCGGCTTCCTGCATGGAAGCAGCCGGGGTGATGTTCGTCCCCGCAAGAAGCGCCCGACCCTCGGCGGCGCCGGTTCCCTCGATGCGCGCCACGACCGGAATCGAGACCTTCAGCTCGTCGAAGGCCTGGGCGATGCCCTTGGCAACTTCCTCGCCGCGGGTGATGCCGCCGAAGATGTTGATCATCAGCCCCTTCACGTTCGGGTCCATGAGGATCAGCTCGACGCACGCCTTCACCCGCTCCGCCTGCGCGCCGCCGCCCACATCCAGAAAGTTCGCGGCCTTGCCGCCGGCTGCGCTCACCTCGTCGAGTGAACACATCACCAGCCCGGCGCCGTTCCCGATGATGCCGATGTCGCCGCCTAGGCGTACGTAGGCGATGCCGCGCTTTGCGGCCTCAGCCTCGATCGGGTCCTCAGCCGCGTCGCTCGACGTAGCCGCGTAATCCTTGTGCCGGAACAGTGCGTTGTCGTCTATCGCCACTTTGGCATCGGCCGCGATGAGCTTGCCCTCCGGCGTCAAGGCGCAGGGGTTGATCTCGATCATGTCCGCGTCCGACTCGACGTAGGCCTTGACCAGCTTCTTGATCAAGTCCACCATTTGGCCTTGGGCCGGCTTCGGAATCTTGGCCGCCACCACCGCCTCGCGGATCTCGTAGCCGGAAAGCCCCCACGCCGGGTCGACGTTGATCCGCACGATCGCGTCCGGGTTCCTCTCCGCGACCTCCTCGATCTCCATCCCGCCCTCGGCCGAGAGCATCACGAGATTCGTCTGCCGGTTCCGGTCGAGCAGCACCGAAACGTAGAACTCCTGCGCGATGTCCACCTGCTCGGCGACGAGCACCCTCTCGACGACCATGCCGGCAGGGTTCTGGATGCTTACCAGCCGCTTGCCGATCAGCTCCTTGGCGAACGCGCCCGCGCTCGCCGCATCGTTGAAGAGCTTGACCCCACCCGCCTTTCCGCGTCCGCCCATCAGCACCTGGGCTTTCACCACCACCTTGCCGCCGAGCTTGGCGGCAATCAGTTCGACAACTTCGGGATCGGACGTGACGTCGCCCGCTGGAACCGGCACGCCGAACTTGGCGAGGAGATCTTTCGACTGGTATTCGTGGAGCTTCAAGGAGGCGAAAGCTTACCGAACCACCGGCCGGTTACGGGCCGTGGGGCAGGCTCAGCGTCATGCTCGCCAAGTCCACTTGATACGTGAACGGGTTAGCGATCCCGCCGTTCGATTGGGCGGACAAATACCCCCTCAGCACCGCCAGCACCTTGCCCGCGTGGACGTACCGTGACATGTTGGCGGGCAGGTTCACGAAATGGATCGAGTTCCCCGTCGCCGTCATCGCCACCCCCGTCACGTACTCGTAGCGCGACTTCAGCCAGTTGTAGAGATAAAGAAACGAGGTGCCGTTGTTCGTCCCGAACGCCGAGAAGTTGAACTTCGCGCCGCCGATCTTCGAGGGCGTGGTGGCAAGGAGGAACTCCAGCTCCACGCTCGCCGCCTGGATTCCCGGCGTCGGGCTGATCGACTGTACGTTGTAGGTGTTCCCATCTACCAACCGGAAGGAGCCCAGATTGCCCCCCGACACCGATCCTTCGAACCGGGTTGCGTCGGTCGGGAAGATTGTGGCGCTACCGGTGATCTCGGACACCAGAAGGTTCCATGCCGAGTTCACGTTGATCCGCCCGTAGTGCACCCACGGCCCGACCGAGTCCGTGGTGGAGAGGAGCGCATCCCGAATCGCGCTAGGATCGACGCCGGTTGGGGCCAGCGACTTGAGCAGCGCCATCGCCCCCGCGACGTGCGGGGCCGCCATCGACGTTCCCGACTCGTAGGCGTAGGACTCGCCTATCCAGGTGCTGACGATCTTGTCCCCCGGCGCCGCCACCGAGACCCAACTGCCGAACTGGGTATAGGGAGGCTGCTTGTCGTTCGCATCGCTCGCCGCCACCGAAACGACGCCGGGGTAAGCCGCGGGGTACACGAATCCAGTACCGCCGCTGTTGCCTGCCGCCGCTACGAAGATGGAGCCGCGCGAGATCGCGTACGTGACCGCGTCGAACTCCTCTTGCGAGTAGGTTGCTCCGCCCAGGCTCGCGTTGATCACGTCCGCGCCGTTGTTGGCGGCGAACTCGTACGCCCGGCTTACGATGTCGATCGTTCCGCCGTTGCCGCCGTCGAACACCCGCACCGGCATGATCGAGGCGCCGCAGATGCCGGCGATCCCGATCCCGTTGTTCGTTCCCGCCGCCGCGATGCCGGCCACGTGCGTCCCGTGGCCGTCGGCGTCGCTCGGGTCGCTGTTCCGGTCCGCGAAGTTGCAGCCGTTCAGAATCTGCAGCCGCCCCTTGAACTCCGGGTGGGCGGTGTCGATGCCGGTGTCGATGAACGCGATCGTGACGGTCGGATATCCGAGCCCTCCGTTCCATGCTCCCGGCGCGCCGATCTTCTGCGGCCCGTACTGGCTCGGAAACTGGGGATCGTTCGGGTTAAAAAGCGGGCGGCGGAAGTAGTTCGGCTCGGCGAAGAGCACCTGCGGCATCGCTCTAAGCCGGGTTACGGCCGAGGCGGTCGAGAGCCGGGCCGGCAGGCGGAGTGTGTACCACCCGATGGTGGGGTCGGCGCCTTTCACCGTGCCGCCGAGCTGGCCTGGGATCACGAGGGGCGCCAACGCCGCTCCCGGGGCGAACTTCACGTTGACCTCGCCCTCCCGGTAGTCGGCTCCGCCCGCCCGGCACAGCCCGGCGGCCGCCGCCACAACCCATACACCGGCCGTCCGCAACGCTCGCATCGCTCGCTCGATTAGTATGCCGGGGTGGGAGGGTCCCGAAGTTCGCGTCGGAACCAGGCGCCGGCCGCTATCGGTAAATTCACCTCGTGAGCTTTGTTGCCTCTCTGTTTGCCCTCGCCGCCCTCCATCCTGCAACCCCGTACCACGCGGTGCTCAAATACAGCCTCGCCGGCAGCGACGTGGGCACTAACGTCTATGACGAGCAGGCGGACGGCTCCTTCACGTCCCACACCGAGATCAAGCTTGGCCAAAATCCCGTCACGAGCGACATCGCCGGCAAGTGGAACGGCTCCGGCCTGGACTCGTTCACCTACACCGAATCAGCCGGGAAGGGGAAGCTCTCCGTAACTCTGAAGGCCGGGAAGCTCACCGCCGACGGACTCGGCCAGCACCACGAACTCCCGTACAACTTCAAGGGCCAGGTCTTCTTCGCCAACTTCCATCCCCAGCTCATGCGAAACGTGGCCGATGCCATTACGGTCGAGGCGTCCGGCCGGCACAAGATCAGCATGTTCGCGATCGAAGCCGTGCAGCCGATGGACGTCGACGTCGTAACGCTGCCGGCACGAAACGGACGGCGCGGGACCTCGACCGAGGTCGCGCTCGGGTTCGAGCTCGATCTGAAGACGGTACAAGTCGATTTCTACACGCTCGGGGATCAGCGCGTGGTCGGAGAGGAGGCGAAGTCCCAGCAGTTTCAGGCTTGCGATGCCGACGTCAGTGGACTTTTCGTCGATCCCCTCGCCGCCTATCCCGAGCTTAGCCAGCCCACGTTCAAAACGAAGAAGGTCGAAGGCGTGAAGATCCCGATGCGGGACGGCGTGAAGCTGGTCTACGACGCGATCGTGCCGGATGCGCCGGGCAAGTTCCCCGTCATCCTAGCGCGAACCCCTTACGGCCGCAAGGACCAGGTGATCCTGGGCGCCTTCTACGCCTCGCGCGGCTATGCCTACGTGGTTCAGGACGTGCGGGGCAGGGAAGAGAGCGACGGGGCGTGGGACCCGATGGTCAACGAGCGCAAGGACGGTTACGACACCATCGAGTGGCTCGCCAAGCAGCCTTGGTGCAGCGGAAGCGTCGGCATGATCGGGGCCAGCTACGGCGGATACGTCCAATGGGCGGCGGCGGTGGAGCATCCGAAGGCCCTCAAATGCATCATCCCTCAGGTTTCGCCGCCGGACGCCTTCATCAACATCCCCTACGAGTACGGCACGCTTCCGCTTCTGGCCGACCTGTGGTGGCTCAACATCGTGCGGAACAAGCACACCGATCTCTCAACTGCTCTCGCGACCCTGGCGCCGAAACCCGCGGGACTCCTCAAGCTGCCCCTCACCGAGGTGCCCAAGGCGACGTTCGGCTACGACCTGCCTATGTTCGCCACCTGGATCAAGCGCGACCGCGCCGCCGACTGGAAGGGCTTCGACATCGAGAAGGACCTCACGTCGGTCAAGATCCCCGTTCTCCACATCAGCGGCTGGTGGGACGGCGACGGGATTGGCACTGAAAACCACTGGACGCGGCTGGCCGCTGCCCACAAGTCGAACCAGTGGCTGATCGAAGGGCCGTGGACGCACGCATTCAACACGAACACCCGGCTTGGGGAGTACGAGTTCGGCCCCGGCGCGTTGCGCGAGCTGGATTCGATCTACCTGCGATGGTTCGATACGTGGCTCAAGGGCAAGGCGGTCAACCTCGAAAAGATGCCAAAGGCCAGCGTCTTCATGACCGGCGAGAATCGGTGGCACGAAACCGATGTGTTCCCCGAGCCCTCGGCGGCGCCGGTTAAGTGGTACCTGTCGAGCGGCGAGAAGCTCGGCGCCGGGCCGGGCGACGGCTCGAGCAAGTACACGTATGATCCGGCGAGCGAGTCGGTGCCGGCTTTGCCGAAGCCGCTCGATACCGCGGTCTCGCTCAAGCTCAACGGGATCGAAAAGAAGGCGGGAGTTCTCATGTTCCGAGGCGAGCCGTTCGACGCCGACACGTCCCTGGAGGGCCCGATCACCGTGAACGCCTTCGTGAAGGCGGACGTGGTGGACACCGATCTGTACGCGCTCCTCGCCGACGAGGCGCCGGACGGCACCCTTCTCGGCACCACCCAATCCGGAAAGCTGCGGTTGGAATACCGGAACGGCTTCGCCAAGCCGGAACTGATGAAGCCCGGCACCGTTTACCATGTGACCTTGCACCCGTGGTGGTTCGCCCACCGGTTCGGGAAGGGGCACCGCCTCGTGTTACTGCTGCTGAGCTCGGAGTTCCCGGGAAGC
>DATGIR010000045.1:0-6167 GCA_035295605.1 Fimbriimonadaceae bacterium
TCGCGCATCCTGCCGGAAAGCGACCCGGAACTGGCGCATCACAAACCCGCCGCCGAACACACTCACGTAGAGCGCAATCAGCCCGATCGCGAACAGTCCGGGGTAGACGGCGAAGATCGCGTAGTCGAAGAGGTTCACAGCCGAGATCCCCCGCGCGCTGGTAAGGCATCCGAGCGGGGACCAGGCGAAGCCCTGGTGGACGACGTCGACGCGGCCGTTCGGAACGAGAGCCAGGATGATCAGCCACGGCCACCGCATCCAACCTTCGCCGGCGACCAACGCGATGGCCGGAAGGAGAATCGCCTGGGCCGGTTCGGCTGCCCACCAGCCTCCGCCAACCAAGCCAACCGCGAGGGTGGCGGCAACGGCCGCCCTGCCCAACCAAGCGGCGGCAAGGTTCGAACGCCGGCTAAAGGCGACCACCCCTGTGAGGTAGGCGAGAAGAGCCCCAGCCGCTTCCGGCGACGATGCGGTCCCGTTGTAGCCGAACAGGCCGGAGAGAATCGACCACTTGGGGTCGCCGAAAACCATCGCTAGCAGACCGACCAATGCGGGGGCGAAGAGCGAGTGAGTTCCGGGAAAGGCGACGCGGGACAGGGCTTGAACGGCGCCGGTCGCCGCCGTCAGGAGCGCCCAAGCCAGAAGAATCCAACCCGGATCGTAGTCGAGCCCGAACCGCCGGTCCAACGACCCGGCCATCAAGAGCGTGGCCGGCACGAGGCTGGCCGCCACGAGCAGGGCGGCGGCAAGCGCTCCACGCTTCTCGAGCGAGATGGCGTAGGTGGCGAGGCCGATCACGCCCGCCATCATCGTCATTCCGGCAACAAGCAGCAAGAATCCGCCCTCGCGAACAAACGGAAACCATCGAAACGGCACGTCGTGGGCGTCGGGTTGGTCACGCCATTCGATCGACTCCGGATGAAGCACGAGCGTCAGGGCGTTTCGAGCCCGAACCAGGCCGGCGACGCCCGTTGAGCGATCAACCGGCAGGCCGGCGCCGTTCCCCTCCGGCCAGTCTCGCCCCATCAGGTAGAAGCTGCTCGCCGTGGTGTACTGAACCTTCGGCAATTCGACGACCAGAGCCCGCCCGCCGACGCGCTGGGCGATGTCCGCGGCGGTATCCCATGAGTCCGCTTCGAACACCAGCAAGCCGCTTGTCGGCCATGGGCCGGCGTAGGGCACGGGCTCGACGGTGGGAGAATCTTCGCTCAAGGCCATGAGCAGCGCGTCCGGCTTCGCGCTGCCGACGCCGACCGGGCTGCTCACGGCGTACACGGGTTCGCCGTTCAACCAACTGGAACGCCGGGCTAGATAGCCCCTGTCCTTGAGGGACTCGTAGTGAGCAGCGGCGAACCCTCGTGTTCCGGTCGGAGGTGGAAGGAAGGCCGCGTCGCTCTGATCGCCCCGCCAATCAGCGCCGCTCATGAGGGACAGGAGGCGGTTATGCCCCAGGCTCTCCGGCCGACCGAAGTCCGGTGGCCACAACACGGCCAGACGTTGGCCCGTCAGGGCGGGGTCGAGCTTCGGCTTGGCCACCCCGGGCGCGATGAGGATAAGGGCGTTCAGGTTGGCTGAAGCAAGGGCGCATGCGAGCACGAGCGAAAAGATCGCGACGATCCGCACCGCGTCACGTGCTCCGGGCGGTTGAGGGCTCGCGGGGACCGCGCTCGGTCGCTAGCTTCGCGGCTTCGAAGATGCTTTGAGCCGACACTGATCCCATCCCCTCGGGGCCTGCCTGAAGGACTTGGTGGGGCGCATAAAGGTGACCCCATCGGGTCGCATGCTCGGTCGGGCCGAAGACGGTAACCGTCGGGCAACCCACGGCGGCGGCAATGTGCAGGATTCCGGTATCCGCGCCGAGGGTGAGGCGACTCGCGGCGAGTAGCCCCATCGTTTCCCTGAGCGAGCATTCTCCCACGAGATTGCGCAGCTTAGGAAAGGCCGATTGCAGCGCTGCGGCCGCCTCGACCTCTTCGCTTCCGCCTACGAGGACGGGGGTGAGCCCAGCATCCAGCAACATGGGAACGAGCTCTGCAAGGGTCTCCGGCGGCAACCGCTTGTACTCGTGGCGGGCGCCCGGCTGCAGGGCGAAATCGGCGCCGCCGAGAAGCTCTCGGCCGCGAGCGAGCTCGCCGTCGGTGAGCCTCAACATGGGCTGCATCGGCGCCAATTCGATACCCACCGCGCGGGCGAGGTCGAGTGCGCTTTCGGTTTCGTGGCGCCGCTCATCGAATTGGACCTGGTGGGTGAGAAGGAATCCTCGCCGCTCGGCGGCATGGCCGACCCGAACTCCGATGCCCGCGACCCGAACCGAAAGTGCCGAGCGAAAGCTGCGGTTGAGGACGAAGGCGATATCCGCGTGGGCCTTGCGCAAGGCGCTCACCCGCGGCAACAGTCCGCGACCGAGAACCGGGAAGAACGAATCGCGCCAACTCTCCCCGAGAAGCGACCCGATGGCGGGCGGGGCGACGACCACCGTCGAGAATTGTCCACGCAAGCCTTCAAGCAAGGGCGTTGCCATCACCGCATCGCCCAGAAAGCCCTTGAGGAGGACGACCGCGCGCCTATAGGACGGCATCGAGCGCCTCCAAGACGTCTTTGATCGGAATACTCGAAACCGGGCAACCCTCGGCCGGCTCCAAAGCATGAAGCGTCCCGCTTGGCGGCGCCCAAAGTCGCCGGATGCCCGGACGGAAAAGGGCGACCGTCGGGGTGGGGGTTGCGGCCGCCAAGTGCATGATGCCGTTGTCGAGGGTGAAGACCGCTTTGGCCAGGCTGAGCGCACCAACCACTTCGGGCAGCGTGAATTTGCCGCGCAAGTCGTGGACGAGTCCCTCCTTCACGAGACGTTCCTCGAGATCGTCGCCCTGCCAAAAGGCACGCTGGGCGGCAGGAGGCGCGCCGAGAAGCCCGACGCTCCGACTGCGCATGCGGAGAAGCTCCAGCGCCTCCGACCAGCCGTGCCAGAGCTTGTCCGCCCCGCTGGCCGCGGTGGCTATGAGGATCTCCGGAATCTCGCCCTGAGGGGTTGCCGAGGGCAGCCGATACGGCGGGATAGGGCCTTCGAGGTACGCGACGCGGCAAAAGATCTCACCGATCCAGGGCGATTGCAGGAACGGATAGGCGGCGAGGAGGTCCGGGCGCATCCAGTTCGGGTCGGCCGCAAGTCGTCCGCGATCGTCATCGGCGGAGGCGAGCGTCCCCCGCCCACCCGGGCCGGAGCACGGGCCGACGACGGAACCCTCGCAACCGGCGAGCATTCCGGCCGCGACCTGGGCGAGGGGCCCGGCTTCCAGGTTCACGACGAGGTCGTATGTGCCCGCTTCGGCGACACTTTCGAGCGCCTCGGCAATCGGGGGGCCGTGAAGGTTGCGGGCCGAATCGATCAGGTCGGAAGCGCTTTGAAGCTCGGCGGTGCGGAGCCCTCCGAAGAAGTCGAGCGAGGCAGGCGTATGGGCCGCGCGCAGCATTTGAAGCAGCGGGGTCGCGATGACGAAGTTGCCGAGCGCGTCATTCGCCACAACGGCGATTCGGGCTCCAGGCACAATCGGCTCGCCGGTGTATCGCTTCAAGGGACAAAGTGTAACCGAGGATCGACGAACAGAACCCAGAACCTGGAACCTGGAACCTGGAACCTGAAACCTGGAACCTGTAACCTGGAAGGTAACCTTCCTTTCGCCCGTGACCCCAGTCTTCGTCGGACTTGATTGTGGTGGGTCCACCAGCCGTGCCCTCGCGGTAGATATGACGGGCGCTCCGATCTTTCACGGCCAATCCGGCGCCGCAAATCTCGCCACGACCCGCGAGCCAATGCTCCGACGACACCTAGCCCGTGCGACGGAAGGGTGCCCGTCGGCGAGTGCGGTTTGCGGCTGCTTCGCCGGCCTGATGACCGAGAACGACCGGCAGCGGGCCAAGGCGCTGCTCGGCGAGCTGTTTCCCGGCGCCTCGGTGCGGGCCGAGCCGGATTATGCGGCGGCATTCGCGTCCGCCGAGCAAGGCATCGACGTCTGCGTGATTGCGGGAACCGGCTCGCTCGTTTGTTCCTCAAACAACGGCGGATGGGTCAAGAGCGGTGGTGGCGGGTACCTGCTTGGAGATTACGGCTCGGCTTTCGACTTCGGCCGCCATGTGCTCCAGCACTACGTTTTCGACGGCGAGACCCCGACGCCTTTCACCGTGAAGCTGATCGAGCAAACCTTTGAAACGAAGGAGATCAACGAGGTGATCTCTCGGCTCTATGCCAGCCCCGCCCCGCCGGCGGTCCTCGCCAAGTTGGCCACGGCGCTCACGAAGGATGCCGATGCGGGCGAAACTTACGCCCTCGAGGCGATCGACAAAGCAATGCAATCACTTGCCCGTTTAACCGTCCGACACATACATCGGCATGTGAAATCGACGGGTACTGTACGCATTGGCCTCGCCGGGGGCGTATGGAAAACCTCGGCGAGCGTCTTGAACGTGTTTACATCTTCAATTCGAGATCAACTCGACCGAAGTTTTGAGGTGGAAAGGCTGAATCGCCCGCCGGTGTACGGCGCCACAGCGCTTGCAAAGGAGCTGACGCTTGGGAACTGAGAACCGCAACCCCCGCTCATACGGGCTGGACAGCATGTCCGCCAAAGAGATCGTCCGTCTGATGAACGAGGAGGAGCACGCGGTCATGCGTGCGTTGCAAGCAGCCGAGGACGCGATTGCCGAGGCGGCGATACGGGTTGCTGAGGCCTTCAAGCAGGGTGGCCGGGTGATCTACCTCGGCGCGGGAACCAGCGGCCGGATTGCCACGATGGACGCGGCGGAGATGCCGCCCACCTTCGGAATCGAGTCAGACCGGTTCGTCGCCCTCGTTTCGGGAGGGCACCTGGCGGCCGAGAGGTCGATTGAAGACGCCGAGGACGACGCGTTGGCATCCGTCCACGCGCTGAACGAGCTTCGGCTCAACCAAAAGGACGTGGTTATCGGCATCACCGCGAGCGGAACCACCCCCTACGTGCTGAGCGGCGTTCGCCACGCCCGGCAGAAGGGCGTTTGGGTGGCCGGTATCGCCAACAATCCGAGATCGCCCCTGTTGGAGTTGGTGGACCTGCCGATCCTCCTCGACACCGGCCCCGAGGTTCTGACCGGCTCGACCAGGCTCAAGGCGGGCTCCGCCCAGAAGCTGGCCCTCAACCGGATCAGCACCGCGGCGATGGTTCTCTGCGGCAAGGTGGTCGAGAACCTCATGGTGGACGTCAAGGCCAAGAACCAGAAGCTCAAGGAGCGGTGCGCGCGGATCGTTCGCGAGCTCACCAACGCCACCGAGGACGAGGCCTGGGACCTGCTCGAGAAGAACGAGTGGAGCATCCGGGCGGTACTGACGCAGCTCAAGACGGCGCCGGCTGGCGTACAATAACGTCAGCAGAACTTACTCGCAGGGGGCGCCGGAAGGCTGAGATTTGGGCTGAGATGCCCGAAGAACCCTAGGAACCTGATGCGGTTAATACCGCCGTAGGGATTGCGGACGACCTTTGGTCTCGACCTCGGCCGCCCAAGCAAGAAAGATGGGTGGCTCTGCGTAAACGAAAACCAGAGGTCTACCGTGAATATCACCGCTCGAAAGGGTTTCACCCTCCTCGAACTGCTCGTAGTCATCGCGATCATCGCGATTCTCGCCGCCCTGCTCTTTCCTGTCTTCGCGCACGCGAAAGAAGCCGCCAAGCGCACGGCCGAGATCAGCCAGTCGAAGCAGATCGGCCTCGCCGTGTCGATGTACAACAACGACGAAGACGACACGATGCCGATCTTCTACGCGTACAACAGCGACCCCTCGATCTACAGCCCCGCCGTCCACCATGGCACCGAGGTGCTTCTCCAGGCCTACAGCAAGAACCAGGGAATATTCGACAGCCCACTGGACAGCGGCGGTCCTTATCTGAGTGTCGACCCGGGGCCGATGGCCAAGGGCGCGAATACCTACTGGAAGGCTTACGGCACGAGCTACCGGTTCGGGCACTGCATGTTCACGACCGTCAAGGACGAGTCGAGCCAAAACAATTCGTTTCAGATCTACGACCCGTTCCAGCAGGCCTGGGACACGACCGAGATCGTCAACCAGTCGGCCGTGCAGTTCCCAGCCGAGTCGAGGGTTATCCGGGTTGAGATGTTCCCGTTCTTTGGCCCCACCGTGG
>DATGIR010000046.1:0-2713 GCA_035295605.1 Fimbriimonadaceae bacterium
GTTCCGGCCAAGCGGCTGCCGGGGCTCGAGCAGCATTACGCGAGCCGGCTGCACGTGTTCACGTCGTCGACACTCGCGTACTTCTTCATGAACACCCAGGTTCGGCCGTTCAACAAGGTCGCCGTGCGGCGCGCCGTGAACTACGCGATCTCGCGGAAGTGGCTCGTCCGGCTCGCGGGGGGCCTGGCCCGCCCGACCGAGAACATCCTCCCGCCCGACTACCCCTCGTATCGGCGCCACACGCTTTACCCCCACAACATGCGTATGGCGAAGAGGCTCGTCGCGGCCTCCGGAGAGCGAGGCGCGCGCGTCACGGTGTGGAACCACGATCTCCCCGGCGACCGGCCCTTCACCGAGTACCTCATCTCTGTGCTCGACGAGCTCGGCTTTCGCGCGCGCGAGCGAGTGGTGACGGCGAGTGACTACTGGGCAACCCTGAGCGATCCGTCGACGAGACCGAAGCCGCAGATCGGCTTCGCCGACTGGGTGCAGGACTATCCCCATCCGCTCGACTGGTTCGGTGTGCTGCTCGACGGTCAGACGGCAACGGCGCGAAGCGATAACTACGCGCATTTCGACGTCCCCCGGGTGACCCGCGAGATCGAGTCGCTCACGCGGCAGCCGAAGCTCACCGCCCCCGTCGACGCGCGATGGCGGCGACTCGACCGACAGGTGATGAAGCTCGCCCCGTGGGTTCCTTTCCTCAACCCCGAGGGTGTGGATTTCTTCAGCGCCCGCGTTCGCCCGCAGTGCTACGTGAACAACGTTCTCTACGGATTCGACTACGCGTCAGTCTGTGTCGGGAAGTAGAGGGTAGACCCCCATTTGGGTAATTCCGGTAAAGAGCGACCGGAACCACGCCGATACGCACTGCGATGGACGCCGCTGAGCGCAAAGAGATCCTCGGTCGGTACCTGACGCATTCACGTCACTTCGAGGAAGTGGCCGCCCGCCGGCGCGGCTTGGTCGGCGGCGAGGTGATCCCGCTTCAGGCGCCCGTTCGTGCGCTCGAGCAGGAGCCGACGTCACGCGAGGTCGAGGTGCTTCAACTCATTTCGGACGGCCTCGTGAACCGCGAGATCGGCGAACGGCTCTTCCTGTCGGAGGAGACGGTCAAGTCGCATGTGCGGCACCTGCTGGCGAAGCTTCAGGCGCGCTCGCGGGCTCACGCGGTGGCCGTCGGCCTCCGCCGCGGTCTGATCGCCTAGCGCATTCGCGCCACAGGAAAAAGCAAGCGCCGGGTGAAGAAACACCCGGCGCCTGTGAACAACTGCCTTCGTATCGCGTTATCCGCTGTTTGAGGCGAATCCCTCACTGAGGGGATGCCCACAGGCTGTGGATAACGGACTATCCGACGGTCTTACCAGGCCTTGGTCTCGCCCACCGCGCTGAGGCGAAGAGCAAGACGAGCAAGGGATGTACGCATTGGATTCTCCGATCGATCGGGGACTGACGGCGACGGAAGCTTATACCCCTTCTGGGGGATACGCAAGTCTGCGCTACATGTTCCGTGAAATGACGGATCAGACGCGTCGCTCTATCGCTTGGGCGGCCATCTTGGTCGTCGGCACGGCGGGCGTTGCCGTTGCGCTCTGGTCTGATGGATACCGACTGCCGCCTTTGTGGGCGATCGTGGTTCTTGGTGGGATCGCGGCCGTCGCGGAGCGTCAAGGCGTCGCGGTGACCGATCGCACATATCAGTCCGTGTCGTTCCTGCCGCTCGTATTCGCGGCACTTGCGTTCGGTCCCTTGGGCGGCTTGATCGTGGGCGCGGTCTCCAACGTCTGGGATGTTCGCGAGTCTCGTTTGAAGTGGGTGGTCTACACGCCTATCCGGGCTCTGACCGCGGCCACGGCTGGTGCTGCTGCATGGGCCTTCTTTCCGCATCCAACCGGCCTCGGGCAGTACCTCCTCACAAGCCTGGCTGCGTCTCTCGCGGATCTCCTAGCTGAGGTCGTACTCGTGGGCACCACGGCGCGCATCCGCAATCTCAATGCCAGGGACGTGCTCCTGACGATGGCATCGGTCTCGTGGCTTACCGTCCCGCTATACGTGCCACTCCTTGCACTCCTGCTCTACACGTACGAGACGTACTCACTGCACGTGGCGCTAATTCTTTTCGTTCCGACCCTCGCCGCACAGCGTCTCTTGCACCTCTATCAGCAAGAGAAGGAAGCGACGCGTCATCTGGCTTCGGCGAACGCGCGGCTCTTGACCGCGAACGCGCGATTCGCGACAGGTCTTGTGGCCATGCTCGAAGAGAGCGATCCGTATACTGCGGGCCACTCCCTCGCGGTCGCGACGTACTCGCGCGACATTGCTGAACGGATGGGACTCTCGGACGATGATGTAGAACTGGTTCACCTCTGCGCGCTTGTTCATGACATCGGCAAGTACCGCCTCCCGAAGTCGGTCCTTGAGAAGGACGGACCGCTAAATCTCGAGGAGCGACGGCTCATGGAGAAACATCCGGAGTACGGCGAAGAGCTGCTGCGGAAGGTCGAGGTCGAGGATCATGGCCGGATCGGAAAGATCGTCCGCCACCATCACGAGCGGATCGACGGGGAGGGGTATCCCGACCGTCTACCAGAGAGCGAGATTCCGCTTCTGTCGAAGATCATCTCTGTCGCTGATGCATATAACGCGATGACATCCAAGCGCTCGTACCGAGACGCGATGCCGAGTCAGGTTGCTCGGCTTCGACTTGCGCAGG
>DATGIR010000047.1:0-10387 GCA_035295605.1 Fimbriimonadaceae bacterium
TCGAGGGGCACAACGTGAATAGGGGCGTGGCCGTCGCCACCGAGGTCGCGCTGAACCGTCAGATATCCAACAAGGCGAGCGTCTTCGTCACCTACGATTTCTCGACCGACACGTTCACCGATTCCGTCCTGGGCAGCCACCGCCTGACCGCGCAAGGGAACTATCAGCAGGGAAGTTTTGGGATCGAGGCGAGCGCGAGTCGAAGCATCGGCGTGGACCGGCTAGACTATTCGGCACAGATGTTCTATCGGCTGAACCACCTGTGGCGAATTGGCTACAGCTATATTTTTGATCGAGCCCTCGGCACCAGCTTCCTCGACTATCAGGCGGTTCTCTACTACCGAATCGGCCCGCGAGAGTTTGGGCTCGTTTGGTCCCGCGCCACGGGGCGCTTTGGCATCCAAATTCTCGGTGCCACGCTCAACTAAGCGGGCGCTAGCGCTCGCCAGCTTCGTCCTTCTCCTCGCGCGTTTTGCCGCCTGCGAGGCCTTCGGTCGTTTCGGCTTCGTTCAGCAAATGGACCTTGCCGGGATGCGGATTGACCGCGAAGGCATCGTCGCCAAGACTCCAAACGCGGAACCCATCGCTTTCGCGCACGCATCCCGCGGATGGAAAGCCACGATCACATCGGACGTCGGCCAAACCGTTGCGCTGGACGCCACACCGAACTGCCCCCGAAAGATCGCCGCCAGCCTCTACGCGCCTGGCGCATCCCTCTACTTCGACGGCGGATTCGAGCTTCATCTTAAGACCACCAAGGCCCCGTTTCTGACCTGGGAAGCCGGCAGCGTCGCGACCAGCGTGCCGACCCCGAAACTCGCCTGGGTCCTGGTCAGCTTCGACGGCATGTCCGCGCCGTTTATGCTCTCGCTCCCCTCAGGGTCCGAAAGCTCCTTTCTCGTGATCGGCAAACCCGGCGATTGGAGCTTGATGCTCCAAAGCCCCTATACGGGATGGGTCCGCATCGCCTTTCCGTTCGGAACTCACGAGTTCGCTACGTCGACGGCCGCTGATCTTGGCCAGCTCGCGGGCCGCTTCAAGCGTCTCGAGGAACGCTACACCGCGCCCGTTCCCACCCTGGAAACGCTGGACATTGCCGCCGACGACGACGGCGTCACCGCCTCCTGGACCTTTTCCGGTCCCGCCGTCATCCCCCCCGCCTTGCTCCTGGCCCCCACCGGCGGCTACGGCGTCAAGCTGCGCACGCCCTACGAACACTCCGGCTACGTGACCGAACTCGGGCCGATCTCCTTCACGATGGGTCGCGTGCTTCGAGTCCGATTTCCCTGCAAGCGAATGGGTCCCGGTCGGGCGATCACAATTCCCGGCCCTGCGCGAACGATGCCCGCCACAGTCTCGGCGATCGATATCCCCACGATCGTCGATCTCGCAGTTGAGGCGATGCGCGGCGACCGCGATCCAAGCTGCCAATCGATGGCCGACGAAGCTACCCAATCCTATCTCTCGAGCGCGGAGTTCGCGATGGAGCTATGGACGCGTGAGACCGTGCCCTACAACGCCACGAACAGAGGCATCGACCTGAGTGCCGCCTACGCCCTGCTCAATCAGGCCCTGCAGTTGGGTGACGCGCGTCCGCCCGACAACCCGTTCCTCACCTCCGTGCTCTGGAGGACCGACTGGCTGACCTGGATGCCCTTCTCGGACACCCCCAATCAGGATATCGACCGGCGCGCCGCCGCCCTCTGCGTCGTGGCCTCCTCGATGAATCCGGTTCCGGCGATTCGGCTCGCCGGCGCCATCCTCGAAGCCGGGCTGTCCGCCGAGCGCGGCCAATACATCCAGCGCCGCCGCGCCGTCGGCGCGCAGGTCCCTGCGATGACTTTCCTGGAGCCGCTCTACGCGATCCGGCATCAGCTCTGTGGCACGCTGGTTCCCGGTTCCCCAGCGCCTCCCGAGTGCGAGGTTCTGCTGACGTCGGTTCGCGTGCTCAGCCCGGTTGCCGTCGTCGGAAAGGTCGACGCCAAGGGGTTGGCGCTTCAGTTCAACGCCGACCAGGCCAAGCCGTTGAAACTCGTGCTCTCGTTGCCCCCCGATACCGATGCGTCCGCCGACGAGAACGTGGAGACCGTCACCGCCCAGCCGGGGCCGGAAAACACCCTCACATTCGTGATAACGCCAAAGGCCGCCGGCACTTGCATGCTCAGGCTCACCCCGTTGCCGAGCCGCGGCCCTAGGGTTTCTGAGCTGCCGCCGTACTCTGAGGCGCGCCTCTAGCCGTCCCCAGGTCGAGGTTGTAGTGAAGCCCGACGTTCTCCCTTCGGCGTCGAGCGCCATCGATCACAAGGCCGGCGACCACCAGGAGGTTGCGCGTCTCGAGGGGATAGATGCTGTGCGGTGCGGGAGGAAGCTGCTTGTACTCCTCCATCGCAACCGCAATTGTCCGCGCCGCCTCCTCGAGCCCGGCATCGGTGCGGACGATCCCCACGTGCTCCGTCATCGTGTGTTGAACGAGCCGGCGGAGGCGAACGGCTTCGCTCTCGGAAATCGCGCAGTGCTCGTGCCAGCGCACGGCGGTCAAATCGTTCGCAAGGCCTGGTTCTTTCAGGCTCCGGGCTGCCGCGCTTTGAGAGAACACGAGGGCCTCCAACAGACTGTTGCTGGCCAACCGGTTTGCCCCATGAACGCCGGTGCACGCCACTTCGCCGGACGCGTACAGACCTGGGAGTGAGGTTCGACCCTCGAGGTCGGTGGTCACGCCCCCGCACGAGTAGTGCTGGGCAGGGACGACCGGAATCCAATCCTTCTCGATCTCGAGCTGAATCGTCCGCAGGCGTTCGAAGATCGTCGGAAACTCCAACTCCAGCCGGTCCTGAGGCAGGTGCGTCACGTCCAGATACACGCACCACGTGTTCCGCTTCTTCATCTCCGCCTCGATCGCCCGGGCGACGACGTCGCGCGGCGCAAGTTCCAGCCGTTCGTCGTAGTCGTACATGAATCGCCGGCCGAGGTGGTTTCGCAGCGTTCCTCCCGCCCCCCGCACCGCCTCCGAGATCAGGAAGGAGCGCATCTGCGGGTGGTAGAGCGTGGTCGGGTGGAACTGCATGAACTCCATGTTCTTGATCTCCACCCCTGCCTCAGCGGCTACCGCGATGCCGTCGCCGGTTGCCACCGGCGGGTTCGTGGTGTGCGTGTAGAGGCGCCCGCAGCCGCCCGTCGCCAGCATCGTCGCCCGCGCCTGTATGAACCGCTCGCCGATGCCGTCCACCGTGGTCACCGCCCCAACGCAGCGTCCGTCGAGCGTCGCCAGGCTCGTCACGAACGCCCGCTCGTACACGGTGATCCGCGGGTTCTTGCGGACGGCGCTCGTGATGGCCCGTTCGACCTCGAATCCGGTCCGGTCCAGGTGGTGAACGATCCGGTGCCGGCTGTGGCCGCCCTCCATTCCCAGCACCAGCCCGTCATCGTCCTCGTCGAACTTCACGCCGACTTCGCGGAGCCACTCGATGGCTTTGGGCGCCTCTCGAACCAGGTGCCGGACCGCTGCTTCGTCACACAACCCCGCGCCGGCGATGAGCGTGTCTTGCTCGTGGAGCTGCCACGAATCCGCTTCTCCCACCGCCGCGGCGATCCCTCCCTGGGCGTGGCTCGTGTTGGATTCGAACAGCTCAGCCTTCGTCAGCACGCAGACGCTGCCGTGCTCCACCACCTCCAGCGCATAGCTCAGCCCCGCCAGGCCGCTCCCGATTACGAGGAAATCGAACCTCTCCGAGGTCATGTCTAAGCCTACGCGATCTGAATCGAAGGGTGCCCGGCCGGATAAGCTCCGGTCATCGTACTCCTCCCTCTCTGGCTGGCCCTGCGCACAAGCTCGCTGCCGCTACACCGCGCAGGGATCACGTACGAGGTCCGGCTCCGTCCATCCGCGGTTCATCCGCTCGAGGTGTGGAAGGGAACCCGGCGTATCGCCAACGCCCTGCTCAAGCGCTTCCATCCGTGGAGCCTGCAAATCGCGGACGTGGATGGGCATGGCGAGGCTATCGCGGTGGGGGTGACCAAGCCGACGCATAACCTCCCGTTTCCGCACCGCGCCCTCTTCCTCATGCGGTTCGACGGCGATGAGCTGAGACGAAAATGGACGGGCTCGACCATGGGGCGCCCACTCGACGAGTTCTGCTTTGCTCCCCGGAAGCCGCAGGCGCTGGTCACCCTCGAGGAGTGCCTCGACGGCCGGGTTGCGCTCTCTTGCTATCGCTGGAACGGATTCGGTTTCACCAAGAAACGCGAGCGATTCTGGCAGTCGGCCGCGCATCTTCGGCCCGGCCAGGAGGGTCTTGAACTAGGTGGTAACGGCCGCCATGTATCGTTGCCATGGAGCGATTTATTGGAATGACGACACTGCTGCTTTGTTTGTGCCTATCCGCCGTGCGCACCCAGGAGGCCGACCTCACCCAGCTTGCCAACTGGAAGTACGCAAGCAAAGCGCTGGTTCTCGCGCCCGAGCACCGCGCCGCCCTCGCCAAGAACGGCTTCTTCGTCTCGCCCGGCAACGGCATGACGCTATTCGACGTGTACGGACAGAACGACTACGATAACCTCTCTTCGTTCGTCACCGTCGACAACGTCGTCGATCTCTTTCACGTGTTCTTCGACTCGACGCTCCGCCTGACCGAGGAGAAGCACCTGCTGCCGAGCGCGCGCCGGATGAGCGACGCGATGCTGAGCGCCTCCGCCGCGCGGTACAGGCGCCTCAAGGGCGGACCCCTTGAATCTGCGGCCCTCAAAAACGTCGCCTACTTTGGCGTTGCCGAGCGCCTTGCCGGCGGGCATAGCTCCATGCCCGCGGAAGCTCTCCCGCTCGTCCGAGCCGAGCTCGGTTCGATCTCCGCCCATAACGGCTTCGCCCCTAGCTCGATCTTCCCTTACGACCTCGACTTCTCTCAGTTCATCGTTCGGGGCCACTACGGCCGCTCCGAGGAACTCGGCCGCTACTTCCAAACCATGATGTGGTACGGCCTCGTGCCGATCGCCCTGGAGGACAAGGAGCATAAGCCGCTGCCCGAGCAGGTTCGACAGACGGCGATGATGGTCGACGACCTCTTCGCCTCCGGGGCGTTGCCCGAGTGGAGTCGCATCTACACCCTCTCCTCCCTCTATGCCGGCGAGGCGAACGACCTCACTCCCAACGAGTGGCGCGACGCAACCGATGCCCTGCTGGGCACGTCCGGCCACGAGGCTCGCCTGGCCGACGAAACCGCGATCAAGGCGCTCGTGCTTGCCGCCAAAGCCAAGTCCCACTCCGAGATCACGAGCAAGCGGCTCGAAGGCGTTCGTGCCGGCGAGCTGCAGTTCAGGTTCATGGGCCAACGGGCCATTCCCGACAGCGCCGTGTTCTCGCGCCTCACGAACGAGCAGCGGCCATGGGCGAGCCCCCTCGATATCGGCGCCGTGCTAGGGAGCCGCCGGGCGACCGCAATCCTGGACGGCAACCCGGACATCTACAACCCCAAGCACTGGACCGGCTACGTTTCCCAGCGCGCCAACGCTGAGGCTGAGTGGAAAGCCCAACCGGAAACGTACTGGCGGGAGAACCTGTATCACGGCGTTCTGGACGTGCTTCGGAAGGTCGTCGCCCCACCCTCGCCGAAGGCGCCCGACTTCATGCGCTCAGCGGTGTGGGCGGACCGTTGCCTGAGCACCGCGCTTGGCGGTTGGGCGGAGCTCCGGCACGACACGCTTCTCTACGGCGAACAATCGGTTGCCGAGATGGGTGACGGCGATGAGCAACAGCCCGTCGTAAAGAGCTACGTCGAGCCCAACCTGGCTGTCTATCAGCGGCTCATGGAACTCACTCGCCAAATGGGCTCCGCGCTCGGCAAACTCGGGTACCTCGGCGATACCACCCGCTCGGGCGAGGACACGAACTCCGCTCGCTTCAAGACCTTCGAGGAGCTCCTCTCATTCTTCGAAAGCGTGAGCCGCCGGGAGTTGAGCGGCGGCCGACTGACGAGCATGGAGCACCTGCGGCTGCGCAAGATCGAGGGTGACCTCAGCGAGCTGTGGATCAGCATTCAACTCGCGGGGACCAAGTACGACGTCCTGAACCAGGACGACAGCGACATGGCAGTGGTGGCCGACGTCCACACGGCCGGCAACGAGGCGCTCGAGGTTGCCGTCGGCCATGCCGACGACCTCATCGCGATCGTTCCGATCGAAGGGAAGCGGTACCTGGCCCGGGGCAGCGCGTTCAGCTTCTACGAGTTCCGCGTGCCGATCTCGGAGCGCGTGACCGATCACGATTGGAAGGCGTATCTCCAAGGCGGCAAGGATAAGCCTCGCCCCGCCTGGACGGCCTCCTTCTTCGTCGATAAGCCCTGCCGTCCCGCGAACTAGCGCATGCTCGCCCCGCTGCTGACCCTGGCGTTGGCTCACTCCGTCACCATTGCCGCCGTCGGCGACGTGATGCTCGCTCGCTGGGTCGGCCGACGAATCGAGCGTGAGGGCCCGGCGCGCGTCTTGCAAGGCGTTCGCGGCGCGCTCCGTTCCGCCGACCTCGTCTGCGGCAACCTCGAGTGCGCCCTTACAACCGCGCCCGCGACCGCGCATAAGTCGATCATCCTTCACGCCAAGCCGGGCGCCCTACCCGCCTTGAAAGGGCTGTCCGTTCTCTCGCTCGTCAACAATCACGCCGGCGACTGCGGCCCTGCCGGCTTGGCCGACTCGGCCCAGCGTCTGCGGGGCGTCGGCATCGAGCCGCTGGTTTCACCCTCCGAGCCGGTAATCCTTTCCCGTGGCGGGGTTCGATTCGCGTTTCTCGGCCTGATCGACCTTCCCGGCGACCATCTCGTTCCGGGCTGGGCGCGGCTGGTTGCTCAGATTCGCCCATCGTGCGACGTCCTGGTCGCTGCCATTCACTGGGGGGTCGAAGGCTCGCCTCAGCCGTCGCACGCCCAGCGGCTGGCGGCCAAAGAGCTTGCCGAAGCGGGAGTCGACGTGATTCTCGGCAGCCACCCGCATGTGCTCCAGCCGATTCAGATTCTTGAGGGAAGGGACCGCCGACCCTGCCTGGTCGCGTACTCGCTCGGAAACTTCGTTTTCGACGCCAAACCCGGCCCCCAAACCTGGACCGAGATCCTCTACTTCAAGGCCGGGTCAGCCGGCGTGACCGCCTACGCCATCCGCCGCTGCACGATCAGCCGCGGCTTCCCATTGGCGGAGGCGAAACCACTCCGTTGGGTCGGGATGACCCCAAAACCCAGAACCCAAAACCTAGAACCCAAAACCTAGAACCCAGAACCTAGAACCTAAAACCTAGAACCTGAAACTTGAAGCCTGGCCTCAATGCGCTTCCATGCTCACCGCCGACCGTCGAGCCCGTAGCAGCAGAATGGCGGGCGACACGACCAGAAATGATACGAGCAGGAGCATCCACGAGGAGTTGTAGGCGAGCATCGCGCCCTGCCGGCTCACCATCGCGTCGAGTTCGAAGAGCGCGGCCTTGCCTGCCGCCGCGTGCGACTTCCCGTGCTGGACCAAGTACTGCGTCATCCCCGCCACCCGTTGCGCGAGGAGCGGATTCTCCTTGTACGTATAGGAGGTGAGGTGGGCGTGCTCGACCTGGATTTGGCGGGTCAGATACGTCCCCAAAATCGCGATTCCAAAGGAGCCGCCGAGCTGCCTCGAGAGGTTGATCAGCCCCGACGCCTGTTGGGCTTGCCGGGGGTCGATGCTGCCGTAGGCCACGTTGTTGATCGGGATGAACAAGAAGCCAAGCCCGAGCCCGCGAATGATCAGCGCCGATCGCGTTTCCGGTTCGCCCGCGTTTGTGGAGAGATGGGCCAGCGTCCACATCGCGGTGATGAAGATCCCCATCCCGAAGAAGATCAGCACCCGGGGATCGATCACCGCACGCGGCCCGTTGAGCAGCCGCCCACAGATGAGGGCGGTCGCCCCCGTCGCGATTCCTCCCGGCAGGAGCGCCAAACCGGTCTGCGTCGGCGAGAATCCCAACAGGGTCTGGGTGAAGAGCGGGAACAGATACGTACCCCCGTAAAGCCCGAAGCCGAGCGAAACGAAGAGAAAGATCGACGCCGAAAGGCTCCCGTTCTTCAGGATCCGAAAGTCCACAACCGGGTCCTTGTTCCGGGGGCTCAGCTCCCACCAGAGCATCACGCTAAGGCAGACGACCGAGATGACCGTGAGCCGGACGATCAGCGGATCGTTGAACCAGTCGTTCTGGTTGCCTTCTTCCAACACATATTGGAGCGAGGCGAGCCCGACCGCGAGGAGCCCGATTCCGAAGAGGTCGACCTTCACGTTCGTGGTGCGCATACCCGGCGGGTCGTGAAGGAACGTCGAGACCAGGAAGAAGGAGACGACCCCGATCGGCACGTTGATGAAGAAGCACCAGCTCCACGTGTAGTTGTCCGTGATCCATCCGCCGAGGGTCGGGCCGAGGGTCGGCGCCACGATGATTCCGAGCACGAACAACGCTTGAACCAGCCCCTGTTGCTCCTTCGGGAATATCTGGCGGAGCGTCGCCTGCGCGGTCGATAGGAGCGCGGCGCCTCCCATACCCTGGACCACGCGCCAGAGCACCAGCTCGCCCAGCGTGTGGCTGGTGCCGCAGAAGAAGGAGGCGATGATGAACAGCAGGATCGAGCCGCACAGGTATCGCTGCCGCCCGAAGACGCCGGTGAAGAACGCCGTCATCGGCAGGATGACCACGTTGGAAAGGATGTAGCCGGTCGAGACCCACGCGATTTCGGTAAACGTGGCCCCCAGGTTCCCTGCCATTTGGGGCAGCGCCACATTGACGATGGTGGTGTCGAGCACCTCCATGATCGCCGCCGTGATGAGCCCGATGAGAATGAGCCACCGGTACCGCATCACGTCGGCTTGGCCGGCATCGGTGTAGCCCGAGGAGTTGGTGGCCGCGGCGCTCGACATCGTGGGTTGGCGGAAGGTGCTCCGCTTCCCAATCCTACGCCCTTTGAACCGGTGGCGTCGGCATCCTATATGGAGCGCGGGCTTCCAGCCCGCGTCCGGATCGCCCTCGCGAATCCCCGCCGTACAATGAGTCGTGCACGAAACCTACGTGCCCATTGGTGTGAGCTACGGATGGCCGATGCACGCCCTCTGTCTCGGCGTGCTGATCTTCACGGTGATGACCCGGCTGCGACGGCGCCAGCGCGTGCGATGGGTAGACGGTTGCGCGTTGGCGCTCCTAGCTTTGATCTGGATCCTTCACCTGCCCGCGTTCTGGTCGTTGGGGCTCCTCTGGGGACTAATGGTTTCCAACCCACGCGTCAAACCAGGGGCGGAACCTGATTCTCCCTGGAGTAAGCGAATTCTCATGGTGGTCGCGATCACCTTGGGCGCCTTCTGGGTGTGGATCGGTTTTGACACCGGCGCGCCTGTCACGCTCACGGATACCGCCGCGCTTATCGGCCAAGGGCACCGTGGAGCGGAAGCCCTTCCCAGGGCGTTCGCGACCGTATCCCGGGCTCCCCACCCGTTTTGGGCTTCCCCGCGCGACGCAACTTGGCGCCTCTCGGGCCACCACGGAAGCCGGCTCTTCTGGATGGACACCTACGTCTTCTGGGGTCCGCACGGACTCACAACCGGCGCCCAACTCGGCAAGCGGGTCCAGCAATGGGCGCCCGAGCATCCCATCCCCGTCCGTCCCCAGGACCGCAAGTTCGTCGAAGCCGCCGACTAGGGAACACGCTCGGTCGCCGCGGTCAACGGCTGCATCACCTTCACGACTCCGCACTCATTCCCGGCCGTCGGCGCCGCCATCTCGCCCCAAGCGATGACGCCGTCCTGACTCTCAGGCTCGAGCATATGGAAGGCGAGAATGCCCAGCGGTTGGGCGGTTCGGACCACAAAGCTTCCCGTCAGAAGGATCTCGCGACGCAAGAGAAACTCGCCGTCGAGCGTGACCAGTCGGTGTCCCTGAAACGGCCTCGGCGCTACGGCGACTTTTGAGACCGAGAATAGGGCAGCGTCGCCTGAGCTGTCGGCGGTTAGTCGCTCGACGATGATCCCGTGCTTGCGAAGGAGCGCGACCGTCGCCGTCTCCGACGCCGGAATGACGTACGCCGCCGGGAAGGGCGCCGTCTTTGTCACTTTGAAGCGGTCGTAGACCGGCATCCTCACACCCTCGACCGCCTTCGGCCGCGATGTTGGCTCGGGCCTCGGCGCGTTGGGCGTCAGCTTCTCCAGCAACACCGGCTCCGTCCCCCGCGAGTCGAAATCGAATCGCACACCCATCGCCGGTGCCTTGGCCGGGTCGAGCCCCCACGCCACCACCTGCGCATCCGCCCCGCGCGTCGCCGACATCACCTTCTCGGCATGCCCCGCCACATACTCCAACACGTCGCTCACGAACCGGTCCGTAACGAACACCCGCGCCTTGAACGGAATG
>DATGIR010000048.1:0-4665 GCA_035295605.1 Fimbriimonadaceae bacterium
CCGCCAAGCGGACGGGCAACGACGATCTTTCGGTCCGACTGCTCGGATTGGAGGGGGCACTCGCGGGGCGACGCGGTCGAAGCGACGAGTGCGTGGCCCTCTGGACCGAGCGATTGGAGTGCGCGCGACGGTCGGGGAACCTTGCCGCGGAGGCCGACTCGCTTACCGACCTGGGGACGGTCGCTTTTCAGGCCGGGGATTACGCGGAAGCGGAGCGGCTCGTGACCGAAGCGCTGACGCCGGCCGAGAAGGCCGAGCGGTTTGATTTAGTCGCTACCGTCTACATCATGCGCGGGCTGATCTGCGCGGAGACCGGGCGCGGGGAGGAGGCGCTCCGGTGGGTCCGGGAGGCGCAGACCGCGGCGAGCCGTGCGACCGGAAGCCCGCTCATCTTCGTGTTCACCAACCTTGGACGGGTGTTTCTGACGTGCGGGGCGGCCGAAGAGGCGGAAGCGGCGTACGGGCTCGCGCTAAAGCTGGCGAGCTCGGGGAAGCGCCACTTCCATATCCAGGGGGCGTTGCTTGGGCTTTCGAAGACGCGGGAGGCACAGGGCGACGACGAGGGTTCGGCGCGGTGCCTTATAGCGGCGAAGAAGCTTGGCGGCCAGATCGAGTCGCGGCGGACGGTAGACGCCGACGAGCGGCTAAAGAACGTGCGGACGAAGCTGGCGGGAACAGCCGGCAGTGCGGTTTTCGATGAACTCGCGAGCCAGCCGTGGGAACGGATTGTGGCGGAGATCGTCGCCCAACTGGGTTCGTAGGCTTTCCGCTACCGCGCGGGTGGGGGCACCCGCGCTCCTATTCGTCCTCCTCGCCTCCCCGGCGCCGGCCGCCACCGGACGTAAAGGGCGGCGTCTTCGGCTCGATAGCCGCGATGCCCTTGCTCTTCAACAATGTGTTGAACTCGACCATGTCCTTAGCTTCGAGCGCCTTGAGGCGATCGAGCTGGACCTGAAGAAGCTTGGTGAGCTCGGCAAACACCTCGCGCGCCTGCTTGGACGGCGGCATTTGTCCGGACTGGACGACACTGGTGATACCGGCTAGCCGGTCGTTGAGCTTGACTCCGTAGTTGAGAGGATCCTCGCCGCTCTTGGATCGAAATTCATGAATCTCGCCTTCGATGGCGGTCAGCTTCGCCTTGAGCCCATCGGCGGCGGTTGAAACCCCAGCGTCGTTCTTCGTGTCCTTGACCGACTTGTCGATCTGGGTCTTCATGTCCCGAATGCGGAGCACGGCGGCATTCGCGGCGTTCACGCGCTCCACCACCTGGACGCTGAACGTGTATTGCGCCTCGAGATCGCGCTCCGAGTAGGGAACTCGCGGATCTTTGAGCAGGCGGACCGGAGCGGTGAGGGTTTGGCCGTCCACGGTGAGGACGACCTTGTAGCTTCCGGGCGGGGCCGGAATCTGGCGCGGGAAGCCGGACCAGAGGATCATTCCAGGGAAGGAGCCGAAGGGAGCGTGCCCCAGATTGATCGTCTCCGAGTGAAAGCCGGCCGCCGTTTCGGGGAGGCCGGTCCCGAGCTGGACGCCGGCCTTATCGAGCACGACGAGCTTGACGTCCTTCGCCTTGGCGGGCAAGTAGTAATCGACCCGGACGCGGGCTTGGCCGTTGAGGCGAACGCGAGTGGGCGGCGGGTACAAGACCGGCTTGACGGGCTTGTCCGCCGTGAACTCGGCCAATCGAGAGACGTCGTGCATGATCCAAAACGCTCGGCCGTGGGTGGCCGCGATAAGGTCGTCATCTTTCAAGAAGAGGTCGTGTACGGGACACAGGGGCAAGTTCGCTTGGAGCGAGACCCAATGGTCTCCGTCGTCGAAGCTGACGAGGGCCCCGGTTTCGGTTCCGGCGTATAGGAGCCCGGCGCGCCGTGGGTCTTCCCGGCAAACCCGGGCAAACGAGCCGTCGGCGATGCCGCCGACGATCTTCGTCCAGGTCTTTCCGAAATCGTGCGTTCGGTAGATGTAGGGCTTGGTGTCGTCGTTCTGGTAGTTGTTGACGGCGATGTAGGCGGTCGCGGGATCGTGCCAGGAAGGCTCGACCGAGCTCACACGCCCCCAGTGGGGCATGTCGGGCGGGGTCACGTCATCCCAAGAGCCGCCGCCGTTTCGGGTGAGGTGAACGAGGCCGTCGTCCGAGCCGACCCAGATAGCACCCTTGCGCAGCGGGGATTCGGCGACCGCGAAGATCGTGTCGTAGTACTCGATGCTCGTGTTGTCCTGGGTAAGCGGGCCGCCCGAGGTCCCCTGCTTTTCGGGATCGTTTCGGGTGAGATCGGGGCTGATCTGCTTCCAGGTTGTACCGGCGTCGGTGGTCTTGAGGAGGTACTGCGAAGCGGTGTAGAGCACACGCGGGTCGTGGGGCGACGTCACGATCGGGAAGGTCCACTGGATGCGGTGCCTGAGATCCTTCGCGGCGTGCCCCATGGGGTTGTCTGGCCAGGGGTTGATGTTGCGGCTCAGGCCGGTGTGGTAGTTGATCTCGATGATCTCGCCGCTGTAATTGCCTCCGTAAACGATGTCGGGGTCATCGGTCTTGGTGGCGAGAAAGCCGCTTTCGCCGCCGGCGGTGCCTTCCCAGTTCTGGCGGGCGCCGCCGCGTCCTCCTCCGAACTCGCTCGGGGAGAGCCGGATCGAGCTGTTATCCTGCTGGGCGCCGTAGATGCGGTAGGGGATGTGGTTGTCGGCAACCACGTGGTAGATCTCGCCGGTCGCGTACGTTTCCGGGCTCCAGTTGAGGCCGCCGTCGGTGGAAACGGAGGCGCCCCCGTCGTTCGACTCGATCATCTTCTTGGGATCGTCCGGATTGATCCAGAGGTCGTGGTTGTCGGAGTGGGTGGTGCGGAACCCGGTCCACTCCTTCCCACCGTCCTTGGACTGGGAGCTTCCCACGTTGAGGACGAACACGTGTTTGGCGTCCTTCGGATCGGCGTAGATGTGGGTGAAGTACCACGCGCGCTGGGTCAGGTCGTGGCTTTCGCTGAGCTTGCTCCAGGATTGGCCGCCGTCCTCGGAGCGGAATACACCGCCCTTTTCGGCTTCGACGATTGCGTAAACCCAGTTGTGGTTGGCGGCGCACACGGCCATGCCAATCTTGCCAACGACGCCCTCGGGGAGCCCTTTCGCCCGCGTGATGTCGGTCCAGTGCTCACCCCCATCGGTGGACTTATAGAGCTTGCTTCCGGGACCACCGCTGTTCATGTGGTAGGCGGTGCGCCATGCCTCCCAAGTGGCGGCGTATAGGGTGCTCGAGTCGGCGGGGTCCATGATGAGCTCGACCGCGCCGGCAGTCTCGCTTTCGAAGAGCACCTTGCGCCAGCTCTTGCCTCCGTCGGTGGTTTTGTACACGCCGCGATCCGAGCCCCTGCCGTAGACGTGGCCGAGCGCGGCGACGTAGACGATGTCGGGGTTCTTGGGGTCGACGACGATTCGGCTGACCGTTCGCGTGCTTTCGAGCCCGGCGTGCTTCCAGGTCTTTCCCGCGTCGGTCGACTTGTAGATTCCGTCCCCCTCCGAGATATCGCCGCGAATCTCACGCTCGCCCATGCCGATGTAGACCACGTCCGGCTTGGAGTCGCAGACTGCGACGGCGCCGACCGAGGAGCTGTTGAGGAATCCGTCCGTGACGCACGCCCAGGTAACGCCGGAGTCGGTGCTTTTCCAGAGTCCGCCGCCGGTGGCGCCAAAGTAGAACTCGGCGGGACGCGTTCGAACTCCGGTGCAGGCGATGGATCGGCCGCCGCGTGCGGGGCCGACGCTGGTCCAGCGCAGGTCCTTGTAGTACGCGGGGTCGTAGCCTTGGGTGTGGGCGGCTGGAATGAGGGCGAGGAGGAAGAGAGCGGCGGCGGCTTTCATGTGTGAGACGTAGCCGCCTGTTTACCCACGTTTAGCGCGCCTTGATGGCGAAGGAGCCGTCTCTGGCAAATTGCACAGCCGGGATCGTGTGGCTGCGCTCGAAGGCTGCGTAGATCGGTTCCAACTCGTGCCAGAAGGGCACGAGCGACGGGTTCGCGCGACGCAAGGCGGTATATGTCGGCCCGTCAAGTCGGCAGGGAAAGATGTGCACGCGGACCGGCTGGGCCGCGCGCCGGCAGAGGGCGTAGATCTCCTCGATCTTCGGGTCCGTCATCGCCAGACAGCCCGCGCTGACGTGATTCCCGTGGATGAAGATATCGCCTCCGAGATGCTGCCGGTGGCCAAGAACACGGTCGGAGGGATTGGGGTAGTCGAGTCCCAGGGAAAGGTGATAGCGGCTGCGCGGATTGAACCGGGCAACGCGGTAAACCCCCTCGGGAACCTGCATGTCTCCCTCCCGGCGTTTAGGGCCCGGACCGCCGGAGGCGGCCGCGATCGGATAGGTCCGCAGGAGGTGAAAGGCGCCCTTGGCGTTCGCCCCCCAAAGCTCGAGCTGCCGTTCTTGCTTGAAGGCACGGAGAAACACGCGCTTGGGCGGGAAGGTGACGTGGGCGCCCAGGCAGGCGTTTCGAACGGTCTGATCGACCGGGTCTCCGTGCCCCGAGGCGGCCACGGTGAGCCCGAGGAGTACGACCCACGCGCCACGCGTCACGAGCTACGAGCCGCCATCAGGGAAAGAATGCGGGGCGCTTGAGGAGGAAGCTCTCGAGGGCGATGCCGACGGCTTCGAGCGACTTCTGGGAGCAGTGT
>DATGIR010000049.1:0-3353 GCA_035295605.1 Fimbriimonadaceae bacterium
TGTGCTTCCCGAGGACCGGCTCGCCGAGGCCGAGATCGAAGGGTGGTCGCTCGAGCTGAACGCGGCGCTCGGACTACAGCGTCGTCCGGAGCTCTCGCGCCGGGGGGCGGTGAACCGAATCGAGCGTGCCCGGATCGCAGGGGAGATTGCGACGCGGTTCGCGACGCGGCATGGGGGGCTGGGGATGCCCGTAGCCGGGCTTTCCGGCGGGAACCAGCAGCGGTTTATCGCCGCGCGGACCTTGGCTCTGAGGCCGAGGCTCATCGTCGCGTTTCAGCCGGCAAGGGGACTCGACCTTCACGGCGCGCGCGCCGTGTTCGACGGAATCCGCGAGGAATGCGACGCAGGGGCGGGGGCGCTCATCGTGAGCTTCGACCTCGACGAGCTGCTCGACAACTGCGATCGGATCGTAACCCTGTTCAACGGACGGCTGGCGGCGCCGCCGCCGGGAAGCGAACGAGACCGCGATTTGATAGGCCGCCTCATGGTTGGTGCGGCGTGAGGCGTTGGTCGACGATGTGGCTCGTGCTCGGCGGTGCGGCACTGCTCCTTGGCGCGATCTGGCTGGCGGGTGCGAGCCCGGCCGCGGTGGCAAAAGATCTTCTTCAGGGCAGCTTCGGCGACCCCGCGCATATCTCGCGAACGCTCATCAAGACCACCCCGCTCCTGATCGCCGGAATCGCGGTCTTCATCGGCTTGCGGGCCGGCCTGTTCAACATCGGCGTCGAGGGGCAACTCGTGGTGGGCGCTCTCGCCTGTGCGGTGGTCGCGATCCGCCTCCCGGGCGCCACGGGCGCGTTCCTCGGGGCCGCGGCGGGGATGATCGCGGGCGGGCTGTGGGCGCTGCCGGCGGCTGTGATCAAGGCCTACCGCGGCGGTCACGAAGTCATCACGACGATCATGCTCAACAGCGTGGCCGGCTTTCTGACGGTGTATCTCACCGCCGGGCCCCTCAAGGCGCCCGGCGAGGATCATCCCACAACAGCCGACGTTTCCACTCGCTTGCCCGGGCTCACGTTCGGCGACCTTTCGTTGAACTACGGCCTGTTCGCGGCCCTTGCGCTCGTGTTTGCCCTTGCCTACTTTTTGCGGCGGCGGGTGGCCGGGTACGAGCTCGAGGCGGTGGGGGCCAACCCGGTCGCGGCCGAGTTTGCCGGCATCGACCGACGCCGAGTCGTTTTGATGGCAATGGCATCCAGCGGCGCCGTCGCCGGTCTTGCCGGGGTGGTGCAGGTGCTTGCGTTCGAAGGCCGATTCTTCCCCGATATCTCGGCCGGAATCGGGTTCGACGCGCTCGGCGTCGCCCTGCTGGCGGGAGGTTCCCCCTTCGGCCTGCTTCCGTCCGCGCTCGGATTCGGAGCCCTGACCACCGGCGGAACTCAGCTTGCGATCGACGGGATTCCCAAGGGCATCACCCAGGTCGTCCTGGGCATCCTCATCGTCGTGGCTGCCGCCCTCCGCTACCGAAAGGTGGTGACGGTTGCTTAACGAGCTGTTCGTTTGGCTGCTCAACTCGCTGCCGCTGGCGGCGCCGCTCATCCTGGCTGCCCTCGCCGGCCTCTTTAGCGAACGAAGCGGGGTCATCGACATCTCGCTCGAGGGGAAGATGCTCACCTCGGCCTGTATAGGCGCTTGGGTCGCGGGCGGCACGCACTCCGCGCTCATCGGCTTGGCGGGCGGCGTCGGCGCGGCCATCCTGCTGAGCACGCTCCATTGGCTCTTTACCCAGCACTATCGGATCGACCACGTAGTCAGCGGCATGGCTCTGAACGCCCTCGCCCTCGGGGCGACGAACTTTATCAACACCAAGTTCCTGAGCACCGCCGGCGAGATTCCCCAGGTGCCCAAGCTGCCGGTGCACTTCGCCGGGGCTACCGCGTTCATCAGCTTGTACGTGATGCTGGCGTTCGCCGCCCCGTTCGCGGTGAGTTCGTTCATCACCCGGACTCGGTGGGGTCTGCGCCTGCTTGCGGTAGGCAACTCGCCCGGAAAGTCCCGGCTCGCGGGATTGTCTCCGGTCCGAATCCGGTGGGGCGCCGCCCTCGTGAACGGCTGCCTTACCGGCGTTGCCGGCGTACTCATCGTGGACAACGCTGGGCGGTTCACCGACAACATGACCGCCGGCCGAGGCTACATCGCCCTCGCCGCGCTGATCATCGGGGGCTGGCGCTCGCTGCCCGCGCTCTTGGCATGCGTAGTATTCGGCCTGTTCGACGCCCTGCAAATCGCCCTGCAGGGGCGGAGCATCGCCGGGATTCAGGCTCCGCCGGAGCTCTGGCTGTCCATGCCCTATCTTGCCGCGGTGCTGGCCCTTGCCGGCCTCGTCAAACGCAGCCGGCCGCCGGCCGGACTTGGGCAGCACTAGCCACCCGTCACGAGCCACCAACCACCAGTCACAAGCCACCGCCGCGGTACGCTTCTCCGTCATGCTCGTGATGCTCCTCGTGGCGTCGGCGGCTACGCCGAAGGCCGACTTCGATCGGTGCGTGAGCGTCCTGCAAAAGCGGCCCTCCTATGCGGCGTCGGCGACTGCGACAACCACCGCTCGCGGGGTGACCGTCGTGACCTCGGCGACCATCGCCGTACGCTCCAAGAACTGGGTAACGATCGACGTGAGCACTCCGGCCGAGCTCGGACACGGCGCCCTTGACTGGATCTGCGAGGTTCACAACCGCGCGCTTCGAGCGTACGACTCCAAGCGCCACGCTTACATCGAGCAGACCTTCAACGACCCGCTCCCGGCCGCCCAGGGGCTCGTCGCCCAGTTCGGCGCCATGATCCCCGATCCGATACAGCGGCTGATGTCGCCACAGAACCTCCAGGGCTTCTTCGATCGGTTCCTGGTCCTCAAGGGTTGGCAGCAGTCCTCCCCGGGAGAGAGCATCGTCTGGCGCTGCAAGAACAAGGTGGGTTCGGTTGAATTCGACTTCGATAGGAGCTCCGGGCGCCTCACGAAGTGGCAGATTCACGGGACGAGCATGACCACGTGGAAGCTCAAATACCCTTCCTTGAGCTCGATCTCGCCCCTTCGGATTCCAGCCGATTCGGTGCTCGTGGAAACCCTCCGGTTACCGGCTCCGCGGCCCAAGATCACCGACCCGAGAGCCAGCAAGACGGTCGCATCCTGCTTCGACGCCTACGACAAAGCCTTCCGCTTCAGTTGCACGGTGCGCGTGGACGGCGTTCCCACTCGGATCTGGCGGGACGGCGGGATGGTCGAGCAAGTCGGCCCAACCGGTGGCTGGCGGTGGTCCCGCGGCATCCTCACCGTTTGGCCGAAGGGGCACGGCGTCATTTCGGGGCGGACGCGCCTCTCGAAGGTGCGCTCCTATCTCGGGGAGCTTAACGTCGAT
>DATGIR010000050.1:0-10789 GCA_035295605.1 Fimbriimonadaceae bacterium
CTCCACCATCTCGATCGCCTCAAGGCTTGGAAACCGGCACAGTTCGCGTATCGCTCCGCCGTCACCGCCCCCCACCACTAGCGCCCGACGTGGCACCGGGTGGTTGAGCGCCGGAATGCGAACGAGGCACTCGTGGTAGGCGTGCTCGTCCAACGCGGCAAGTTGAATGTGCCCGTCCAGCAGAAGCACCCTGCCGAAAGCCTCCGTGTCGTACACGTCGATGGTTTGAAACTCGGATTCGACGTGCGCGACGTGCGCTCTGACCTCCACGGACATCGAAAGGGCCCGGCCGCGGATCGGGAACGTGAGCGAGGACATCGGCCCACACATTCTGAACGCCAAGACCGGCCTTGCGCCTTTAGGGCGGCACTCCCGCTACAGCCGGATTCCGGAGAAATTGGCGAGGGTCATCGTGTCCCCGTCGGGCAGCGCCCGCACCACGCCAACGGCAAACGCCGTCACTTCCGTGGCCCCAACCACCGGCTGACCCACCCCCGGGCCGTGCAATTCGAGCGTCCCCGTGTGCGCGTTGTACGCAGGAAGAACCAGCCGCGGCGGAGAGCCCTCCGGTTTGGCGAGGCTAATCACGCCCAGTTCGGCCTTGTTCGTCAACCAAAAGATGAGGACGTCGCGGTGGGCGACCTTCGGCGAGAGCACATTCCCCACGATTCGGCAGGCGAACGCACCCGTCTTCACGAACTTCGAGTCGACCTCGACCTTCTCGGTGATGGGTGTGTCCCAGTCCCCGATCGGCAAGTCCGGATACAGATCGATCAGCCCGATGCCGCTCGGAAGCCCGCCGTTAGGGTGCGGCGTGGGAAGCTCCTCCCCGTCGACCCCCAGGAACCACCCGATGGGAATGCTCCAGGCGCCGGCGAGCTTGACAAGGTAGGCATGAGGAGCGGCCGCCCGGCCGTTCTCGTAGTGTGCCGTCCGTCCGTGAGGCACGCCGACAAGGTCGTCCACGTCCCGTTGGCGCAGGCGAGGAACTTGGCGCGTGCGCGCCAGCCGCAGTTTTGATCCAATCGCAGCTTTAGTGATCATCGTTTCGGCAGGGAGCCCTGCGCTTCGCTATCTTAGGGCCTTAACCGGGCGATTTGCTGGCGATAGGCAGAAGAATCGCAGTTTCGGCTAACTGAGAGTATTCTTCTGGTAATTTTACTGGCCGAATTTGACGTTTTTTGAGCGCGAAAGCCCTAGGCTTCCGCGCCCTTAATGATTCCTTGCTCAGGCTGACGGGGCTACGGGCCCTTCGCCCCGCCCTGGATCCAGTCGGAAATCGCCTTGACCGCGTCGTTCGGAACGACGTCGTCGCCGGGAGGCATCTTCGGCTGGCCACCGGTCAATACCTGGATGACCTTGCTGTTCGTCGGGTCTCCGGGAACCACCACCGCGCGACCGCGAGCGCCCGCCATCACCGAGTCGTAGCTCACAAGGCTCAAGCCCGCCTTCTTCGAATCGACGCCGTGGCAGCCGGTGCAGTATTGCTTGAACACGGCTTGGGCGGCGGCGAAGGATGCGGCCGTGGCGACCGGCGCCTCGATCTTCTTAGCGCCGTCCGGCGGGGTGAAGGCGAAGGTCGAATCCGGCAGGGCCGAATCGCCCAACTGGACCTTCGTCGCTCGAGCCGTCGTGGTCGTCCCACTATTCATTGCTTGGGAAGCCCTCGGAAGCCCGGAACTCGAGTCGACGAAAATCGTCACCGATTTGTCGTTGGGAAGGGTGATCTTGTATCCGTCCACGTTCACGCCGTCCAACGTCCGCGAACCGGTCGCGTTGATCTCCGTCGCGTCCGCGTAGGGCTTGTCCACGAAGAAGCCGCGCCAGGCGTACACGTCATCGCCCATGGCCGGGCCGGTTCCAGCCTGCGACTGCGTGTAGGTGTTGTCGGTCTTGTTCAACACCCAAAGGGTCGTGCCGTCGCTCACCGAAAGCTTGGTTGGAGTGTCGATGCGGAGGCGATTCGGCGACGAGTACGCGAGCGTGCAGCTAGCCTTGCTGCCCCCCGCTACAAGGGTGAATTCCACGTTCAGCGACTTGCCCGCCCGGAGCTTGGCGTTGGCGGCATCGAGGGCCGCATCGCCGGCTCGAGCGGTAAGGGCGACGCAGGCCGCAACGACGACAGAGACAGCAGCAAACTTCAAATCGAATCCTCCGGCAAGGGATAGACGCTCCCCAAACCTCAATAGATTACTCCTCATCGAACCGATTTTGAACCTGAGAATCCTTGAGGCGGACAGCTACGCGGCGTGTTGCCAAATCTGCGCATTTTCACGCAATCGCGAGGATCGTGACTCGGAATAGGTCGAAAGTCCGTTACCTTGCATAGGGACGCTTTCTGAGAGCCTTCTTATGTTGCTGCTCCACCTCCTCGCAATGTGCTCGGACATTCCTGCGGTCTCCGAGAACGTAGTGGTCGTCGTTGCCGACGGCCTCCGGCGTGAGGAGGTCTTCGGAGGCGCGCAGGCCGATCTCCTGAATGGGGTGGGGCACGCGTACCAGCAGCAGTACGGGGGCGCCGGCGCCGACGAGCGACGACGAGCTCTCATGCCGTTCTTATGGAGCACCGTGATGGACGAGGGGCAACTCCTCGGGGACCCGGACAAGGGAAGTTCGTGCGAGGTCACCAATCCGCACCTCTTCTCGTACCCGGGCTACAGTGAGATGCTGTGCGGCTTCGTCGACCCACGCATTTCAAAGAACGATCCGATTCCGAATCCCAACCCAACCGTGTTCGAGTGGCTTAACGGGAAGCCCGAGTTCAAGGGACACGTAGCCGCTTTCGGAGCCTGGGATGTCATCAGTTCCGTTTTCAACAAGCAACGGTGCAACTTCGACGACGTTGCCGGATACGAGCCGGTACCCGGTCGGCAGTTGTCGGCTCCGCTGCGCCGTTTAAACACGGCGAAGCGCTTCGCGCCACGGGTTTGGAAGAACGAAGCGCCTGACGCCCTGACGTTCGACACGGCGCTCGAGTATGTCAAGTCGAAGCGACCGCGAGCACTTTTCATCAGCCTCGGAGAAACCGACAAGTGGGCGCACGAGGGTCGATACGACCGCTACCTGGATGCCGCCCACGCCTTCGACGCCGACGTCGCCCAACTTTGGCGAACGCTCCAGGCGATCCCACAGTATCAGGACAAGACGACGCTCATCGTCACGTGCGACCACGGGCGAGGCGCTGGCCTCGACTGGCGATCTCACGGGCGAAAGCTGCCGAACTCCAAGTTCACGTGGATGGCCTTCGTCGGCCCGGGAACGAGCCCGGGAGGCGACGTCGCCGGCGTTCATGCGACGAACGCCCAGATCGCCTCGACCGCCGCCGCGGCGCTTGGCTTCAACTACGCGTGGAGCGTTCCGAAGGCGGCCCCGCCGCTCCTCTCCGCCATCCGGTAGCGAACAGCTTCAGAGCAGGCTACGCAGCACGTATTGCAGGATGCCTCCGTGCCGGTAGTACTGAACCTCCTGCGGCGTGTCGATCCTCACGCGAACCTCGATCATCTTGTCGTCGCTACCAGGCGCCATCACCCGCATGTTCAGCACTTTGCCCGCCGAGAAGTTGTCGCGTACCGCGCTTGAAAAGCCAACCAGATCGAACGTCTCGTGGCCGGTGAGTTCCAACGACTCCGCGGTTTGCCCGTTAACAAATTCAAGCGGCACGATCCCCATTCCCACGAGGTTGGATCGGTGAATCCGCTCAAAGCTCTGGGCGAGCACGGCTTTGATTCCAAGCATGAACGTGCCTTTGGCCGCCCAGTCGCGTGAGGAGCCCGAGCCGTACTCCTTCCCAGCGATCACGATGAGCGGTGTTTCCGTGCCCTTGTACTTCATCGCGGCTGCATAGATCGTGGTGACCTCGTTGGTCGGCAAGTAGGTCGTCCACCCGCCTTCCGTTCCCGGCGCAAGCTGGTTGCGGAGCCGAATGTTGGCGAACGTGCCTCGAACCATCACCTCGTGGTTTCCGCGGCGGCTGCCGTAAGAGTTGAACATGTGGTTCGGGACGCCGTGTTCGGTCAGGTACTCGCCGGCCGGCGAGTTGAGCTTGATCGATCCGGCCGGGGAGATGTGGTCCGTGGTGATGCTGTCGCCGAGAACCGCAAGCGCCCGCATCCCGTGAAGATCGGAGACGGCGTCGGGCGCACCCTTCGGCATGCCGTCGAAGTACGGGGGATTCTTAACGTAGGTCGAGGACGGATCCCATGAAAAGAGGTCGGACTTGGTGGTCTTGATCGCCGCCCACTTCTCATCGCCCTTGAACACGTCCGCGTAGTTTCTAGCGTAGAGATCCGGCTTGAGGACCGCCGAATTAGCCTGCGTGATCTCGTCGGACGTCGGCCAGATGTCCTTCAGGAACACCGGCTTCCCGTCGTTGCCGGTGCCGAGTGAATCCTTGCTGATGTCGATATCGATAGTTCCCGCCAGCGCGTAAGCGACCACCAGGGGCGGCGACATCAGGTAGTTCGCCTTCACATCCGCGTTGATGCGTCCCTCGAAGTTGCGGTTGCCGCTCAGCACGCTCACAACCGCGAGGTTCTTCTCGTTCACCGCCTTCGATATCGCCTCCGGCAGCGGTCCACTGTTGCCGATGCAGGTCGTGCAGCCGTAGCCGACGCTGTTGAAGTTGAGCTTGTTCAGGTACTCCTGAAGCCCGGTCTTGCTCAAGATCTCACCCGCCACCCGCGAGCCGGGCGCCAGCGAGGTCTTAACCCACGGTTTGGAGTGCAGCCCCTTCTCAACCGCCTTCTTGGCGACCAGTCCGGCCGCGGTCATCAATCGCGGGTTGCTTGTGTTGGTGCAGCTCGTGATTGCCGCCACGACGACGCTTCCGTTCGTGACCTTGTCAGCCGCGGCGTTGGCGGCCGCTTCCGCGTCGCCGTCGCTCGCGCCGTTGGCGCTGGGATGCCCGATCTCACCGGGGTAGGCCGCGCGGAAGTTCTCCGCCGCATCGCTCAGCCTAAGACGGTCCTGAGGCCGCTTGGGTCCGGCGATCGAGGGCTCCACGCTTGAAAGGTCGAGCTCGAGAATATCGGTGTACGCACACTCCGGCGAGCCCGGTTCGTAGAACAGCCCCTGTTCCTTGAAGTAGGCCTCCGTCAGCCGGATCGCCTCTTCGGGACGAGCCGTGAGTCGCATGTAGTTCAGTGCTTCCGCGTCGACCGGGAAGACCGCGCACGTGGCGCCGAACTCCGGGCTCATGTTGCCGATGGTCGCTCGGTCGGCTAGGGTCAGTGAGGCCAATCCGTTGCCGAAGAACTCGACGAACTTGCCGACGACGCCTCGCTTTCGCAGCATCTCGGTGACGGTGAGGACCAAGTCGGTGGCGGTCGAGCCCTCTCTTAGTCGGTTCAGCAAGCGGAAACCGATAACCTGGGGCACGAGCATTGAAATCGGCTGACCGAGCATCGCGGCCTCGGCTTCAATTCCACCCACACCCCACCCGAGCACGCCGATCCCGTTGATCATCGTCGTGTGGCTGTCCGTGCCCACGACCGTATCGGGATAAGCCTGCCTCACTCCATCGTCGAAGTCGCGGACAAAGGTGATTCGCGCAAGGTTCTCCAGGTTCACCTGATGGACGATGCCGGTGTTCGGCGGCACCGCCCGAAAGTTGTTGAATGCGCCCTGCCCCCACTTCAGAAACTCGTACCGCTCCCGGTTCCGATCGAATTCGAGATCGCGGTTGATCATGAGCGCGGCGTCCGAGCCGTAGGCATCGACCTGTACCGAGTGGTCGATAACAAGCTCGACGGGTTGGAGGGGATTGATCTTCTTAGGATCGCCGCCGAGGGCCTTCATCGCCTCCCGCATAGCCGCCAGATCGACGACGCACGGAACGCCCGTGAAGTCCTGAAGCAGCACGCGTGCCGGCGTAAACGCGATCTCCTTCGACGGCTCTGCGGTGGGGTCCCAATTCGCCAGTGCCTCAATGTCTGCGGCGAAGACCGATCCGCTTCCCTCCGTTCGGAGAAGGTTTTCCAAGAGGATTCGGAGGGTGTAGGGAAGGCGGTCGACCTTCAAGCCCCGCTCCCGCAGGGCGCCTAGCCGGTAGATCTCGTAAGTCGTTCCGTCGACCGTCAGGGCGCCGCGGGCGTTAAAGCTGTTCAATGATGTTCCTCCATGGTGCAGGTCGCCACCCGACTCTTATCGGGCATCTGGAGGCAGGAGGCAACGGTTCCTAGCCTAAATTTACCCGCGACGCTCCTTCGGCCCTCCAACGCGTAACGGATCGAGCCACCGTGCGTTTGTCCAGTAAGGGCCGCCGGCGATCCTCGTGAGCGCCAAGGCGCTTTGCCGGTGGTCCGCCCCAACCCACAATGCCGGGAAAACCGGTGCAAATTGTATCAATCGACTAGTACAATTGCTCGGGGACCCATGATTGCGTTGCTTTTCTTCGCCTTCGCTCAGCAGCCGGCCGACCTTAGCGCCGATGCCCGGCTCGACCAGCACGTGACTTACCGAAACGTCGCCACGCCTGCCAAAGCTGCGATTGCCGCGCTTGCTCAGGCGGCCTCGCTTCCGCTGGCGGCAGGCGGAAACATCCAGGCCGACATCCTGCTGCTGCGCATCGAGGACATGCCGATTCGAGACGTCATGCGTAAGTTGGCTCACGCCACAGGTGCATCGTGGGTCGATGACAAGGGAACGTACTACCTCTCCCGCACGGACGCCGATCTTAGGCGGCGCGAAGACGCCGCGCGCGGAGCGATCGTCGCCGCGCTGCGCAAAGAAATCGCCAAGCGGACCAAGAACCTCGCCGGCGAAGCCCCGTTCGATGCGAGCGCGGCTAAAGCGCTCGTTCAGCGACTCGAGGAGTTTCAACACCCGAAGCAGAACGCGGAAACCGGCGACTTCGCCGGACGCACTCGCAACAACCTCGAGCAGATGCAGGCCGAGGCTCCGGCCGGCCGGTTCGGCGCTCGAATACTGTCGCGCCTCGACCCGGAGCTCCTGGCCCAGGCGCCGGCTCGTCGCCGCACGGTCTTCTCCACCCTTCCGACGCGGATGGAGGCGCCGATCTCGATCGACTTCAGCGACGCCGCCCAGGCGTACATGGCCGACGAGGTGACCTACACCGGCGCCCTGGATGCCTACCCCGAACAGGAGCGGATGATCCTCGCCGGATTCCAAGGCGGCGCATTCCTGGCCCCGCGTTCGAAGTTCCCGCCGGCGAAGGTGAACGTCGTGGTAAGCCGGATCGACGACTCGATGGAGGGCCTCAACATCGAGATCCAGCTATACAACACAGCCGGAGAGCGAATATCGAGCACCCCGTACACGGTGTTGGTGGACCCGGGATTCCCCTCCGAGAGGGAGCTGATGGCCGACCCCAACGAGCCAAAGCTGGCCATCTCGCCCGACGACCTCGCCCTCATGCAGGTGATCGGCTCGGCGATCGGCGGCAAACCGTCGAAGACTACGGTTCTGCCGGCCGCTATTCGGGCACGACTCCTGCAGCCCGAGAAGTACGAGCCCCTCAGCGCATTTGCCTCCAATCTCCTCTTGGCAACCGCAGACGCGAGGCACCTCAACCTCTTGGCGGATCTCCCCGATGCTTACGTTATCCTGGGCGCGGCGCCCGGCTTCCTGGGCTTTCCAACCGCCTCGAGCATTCTCAAGCTGGCAAAGGCGCTGCCCCCATCGATCGGGCCGGTCACGGTCGACGACAAGTGTCTCGAGATCGCGGGAGGTCAGGCGAGCCCCGGTGTGCTCATGGGCCATCGCGCCGACCGGGCCGCGCTCGGCCAACTGTTTTCGACGGCCACCGACGACGCGCTGCCCATTGAGGGCTTGGCCCGGTATGCCTACGTGGGTGACGGCGTGCCCGACGATTTCATGCTGCTTCTGTTGACGCCGTTGCTCTTCCCGGGCTCCGAAGTCGGCAACCCGGAGCAGTGGCGCGCCCTCCGGTTGGTCGGATCGCTCATGCATCACCAAGCGGATGCCCCGCTCAAACCCGGGCGCATCCCTTTCCGCTCGCTCGACCCTGACTCGATCGCGATCATCGAAAACATCGTGTTCTTTCAGCGCGCGAACTCGTTCTCGGTCAATTTTGAATCCGGCAACGCGAGGTTTGGCGATGCCGAGCCTTGCGAACAGCTCCCGAACGGATTGCCCCCGGACGGCTACATCGATGTCACCGCCACAAACCGGGACACGATCTTCAGCTCCGGAGCGCACCCGCAAGAGGTACAGGCCGGCTCGCTCGCGTACAACACGGCCATCGTGGAGCATCCCGAAAAATATGGCAACGGTCGGCCCTCATACACTGCTTCCAGCCGATTCCGAATCGGCAAGGTGCGCGAAATCCAATTGCAAATCCAGCTCGCAAACGGTGTTAGCAAGAACCTCTCCGTCCAGGAGCGCCATATCGGCCACGGGCCCGACGTGTCCTTCTCGGACCTTCCGCAAAGCTTTCGCCAGGAATACCAGCGCACGAAAGATCAAGTGGACAAGCAGGATTGAACCAATTGGCGCCGCCGTGCATCAGAATGGTGGAAGCGTCCGCTGCCGGGGAATCCATCGATGCTGTTCGCCGCACTTCTCTTCTCCTACCAGGGTGACCCGAGCCCCTTCGACCAGAAGATCTCGATCGACGCCCGCGGCGTCGATGGGATCAAGCTGGGTCGAATCCTGACGCAAAAGACGGGGATCCGCTTCGAAACCCTGGACGAGGCGACGAGTGACCGGTACGTGATCCACATCGAAAACGCGCCGCTGCGGGACGCTCTCACCCGCATCGCCGACGCCGAGAGCGGCGAGTGGATGCGGCTCGGCGACAACGCCTTCCGGCTTCGGCGCTCCCCCGAGAGGATGGCCGATGCCCGCCGCCGGCAGCACGAGGAGTGCGCAAGGAAGTTCACCCGGGCGCTCGAAAAATATCGCAAGCAGCTCGCCGAGAGGCAAGATTTCTCCGATGAAGCAGCCCAGCGGCTGGCGCGCGAGTGGCGCCACCTGGGGCCCCCGCCACGGGGCATTGACAGCAGCGGCTATTGGCAGCGCCAGAACCGGCTCGAGGAGGCAGTTCCGGTTGGGCGGGCGTTCATGCGGATACTGCTCACATTCAACCCCGATGAACTCGCCTCCCTTCCGACCGACCGGAAGACCGTCTTTTGCACCAACCCGACCGCGATGCAGCGACCCTTTTCCGACAATGCGCTCGATGGGCTGAACAGTCTGGTCAGCGAGCAAATCGTCTGGGAAGACGCCGTCTCCAAGTACCTTCCCGAGCAGGCCAATCAGGGTTGGAATGGCATGGCGACCGCCGGCAAGATCCGTAAGGTGAGCGGCGCGATCGTTACGATGTCCCGCTGGGACCGGAGCAGCGGCATTCAAGCCCAGCTCATGCTCTACGATAACCGGGGACGCATTCTCACCGAGACCTACATGTATCTCGACGACTACGAACCGCCGCAGGCGCCCGCCCCGACCGAGAAGCCGGCGAAGCCGGAGCCCGAGGTTCCCCTCTCAGAGGTCGACCAGGTGCTCGCGAAGGTCTACAACTACAACGAGTACGGCGGCCGTAGCCGGCCACCCGTGGTCACCGAACAAGCCAAGGCGATCTTGATCGACCCCGAAAAGTTCGATCCAACCTCCACGTTTCTTGCCGATGGCTTGATCGGAATTGCCGCCCAGCGCCACGAGAATATTGCAGCGGTGGTCGATGATCGGGTCATCGGGTTCATGGCCAGCGCCTTCGGCAAGAAGGGCGTTCGGCCGCAAGTGCTCAACGATATGGGCAATTGGGGCGGCCAATCCTTGAAGGAGGGAGGAGGCTGGTTGGTCATGTACCTGAAGGAACCGGACCGATCCGACGAAGTCAAATGCGACCGGCATGCGCTCCGCCTCATGCTGGACGATGCCCGGGCCCAGGGGCGCCTCACTCTCGATACGGCGTCGAGCTACGCCATTACGTCAGAGCGGTTCAACGAGAACCCGATTCCGCAGGCCTACCTGAACGCCCTTCTGGACAAGCAAGGTGGGCGAACGCTGCAGGAGAACGAGAAGAACGTGCTTCGCTTCTACGGGAGCCTCGATGCGGCGCAACGGGCCGAAGAGGAACTGCCGATGGCACGCTTGAACGGCTTCCAAATCGGGATCCTCGAGAAGATGGTTTACGGCTCCTTCGCTAACCTGCAGGAGACGTCGAGCGAGGCCCTCCAGCCCGACGAGAACGGCGAGTATTACGGCGTTTGGAACACGACCGCTCGCGAACCCACCGTGAGCCTCCCGAACGGGATCCCGCGGAGCGGCCATATCAACATCAAGTCGACCAAGAACCGGGCCATCGTCGCCCACATGCAATACGGCGACTGGGACCAGGGTTATCAGACGTACGATGCGAACTCTTTGGGATGGATGATCGCCAACCGAGAGTTCCAGCCGGACGGCAATCTAGGCTGGAACGTTCTGGGAATGCGGGCGGCGGACCGGACCCAAATCACCTTCGACTTCGACTACACCGAGAAGATCCGTCAAACGATGAGCCTCCAAGACGTGCTCCCGACCACCGCCGAATCGAACTTTGTCGAAAAGCTGCCGGACGATCTGCGACGCGTGCTACAGAAGGCGATCGAGGAGGCCAAAAAGCAATACGCCCAGGGAGGCGGCGTGCAGTATTACGGCGGCTTCGGCGGCGCGAACGGCGCCCCGCCCTAATCTTTCCAGTCGGCGACGAACACGTTCGTCTCGTGCGGCTTGGAGCCGAACCGGTTCGAAGCGAAGATCAGCTTCTTCCCATCCGGCGTGAACATAGGAAAGCCGTCGAACTCCGGCGTGTGGGTCACGCGCT
>DATGIR010000051.1:0-3892 GCA_035295605.1 Fimbriimonadaceae bacterium
GGTTTCCCGACTACTCAAGCCGCGAAGCAAAGATCGTCCTCCTGCGCTTCCGGAACGGGCTCTTGGTCGAAAAGATTCTTCAACTCATGCCGGAATTGAGCAAGGAAACCCTGCAGAACCTGCTTGATAGATGTGGGGCGCGATTGCCCTTTAACTTAGTAGCTTCCAAGCTGCGGGATTCCATGATGGCCAACGGCGCAACCAGCGAACCTCTGAATAATCCGAACTTGTACAAGCGCCTTGTCTTTCAATATCACGCGGCCGACGAACTGCCGCAACGCCAGATCCTCGAGCGAACCGGACCAGTGGCTCACGTCGGGGGCTATAGCCTTACGGAGGCGATGCTGAACGTTTGGCTAAGCAACGGCCGGCTGTTCACGCAATTGGCGGCCCACGCGAGGGAGCACCGCTGATGGACTTCGAATCAACCTGGAGCCCTTCAAGCGAGGCATTGGCGATCGCGTCGGCGTTGGCCGACTTCAGTGTGCCGGAGGGCGCCGTGGACGACGGAGCTTTGATTTCCTTTGCGATCGGGTCGGACGGACCTGAGCGGGACCAGGTTCTAGGCGGGTTAACCCGCTCGGCACGAGCCCGCGAGAGGCTCGTCGAGATCCGAGGGCGCGTCAAGGCGATGGCCGCCGGCGACGAGGAGAAGGCGCCGGTCGACGAGTTAGATCGCAAGATCGCGGACGCCCTCGATGAGCGGGTCGCGACCCAAATCAAGGAGGCGCTTGGAGTCTGGGATGCATGCGAGGCCTCGGGCGTGGCCGGAGCAGCTGTTCAATCAACCGGCGTCAGGTCGCTCATTCGAGCGATCCGTGAGGGCTGGGCGCGGGCTGTTTCCCAGCCCGCGTACGCGGCCATGCGTGGGGTCGAAGCCGCCCAAGAGCGCGAACTGTATCCGGGCGTGGTCGCGTCGCTTGTGGCCGAGCTAGGCGCTGAGGGAACCCTTCAGGGGCGCATCTCCCTGCGAGAAAAGCAGGAGGGAAGTCTTGCTGCGAACTCAGGGCGGCCGATAGCGGTGTTGCTCGCCGATGCATCCGGCCCGGGCCTACCGATCGCGCGGATTTCCATATCCGGCTCCGAGAGCGGCTTTTCCATTCCCGGATTCGCGGACGCGACGGGATTTAAGCCCGCCTCCGACGTCTCGGGCGCACTCAGGCTGGCAAGCGACCGGCTCGGCGAGAGCGCGATGCTGATCGTTGCCGGGGTGCAGGGGCGGCTTCAGTCAGTCGGAGCCACCGAGGTGCCGATAACGATCAACGGTCGCCCAGAAGTGATGGGCGGATTCCTGCGGCTTTCGCTATCGCTTCCGGGATGGGCACGAGCGGAAATGCGGGATTCGGTGATCGAATTCACGGTCGGACTCGGCGCCGTCGAACGCATTCTCGCGCGCGTATTCGTAGCCTCGCTGGACAGCGACGACTTCACGTTGGAGTTACCGGCATCCGGCGTTCGGGACGGCTCAACCGACACCCTCGCCTTTCTGGGCGCCCGATTCGTACTCCCGTAGCCTCTATAATGACGGGAACGGTGTGCAGCCCCGCGCGATGTCGCGCGGCGTCTGGTATCTGACGCAGCCCACGACACGGATCTCATGACGGTTAGAGTCGAACTGTGCGTTCGGGAGGAGTCCGGCGGGCTCGAGGTCACGGTTTCGGGCCTATCCCCTGGCGAATCGATCGTCGACTCGGTCGACGCGGACGCCGTCGTCCGCTTGAACGAAACTTGGAATTCACTCCTTAGCCACTTTTCCGGGCATGGAAGGAGCACGGGAGAGATGGCGGAGTTCGGCGCCGCCATGAGTCGGGCACTTCTCTCCAAGCCGGCGGCCCAGTCGCTGAGCTGGCTTCTCACGCGCTCGCTCGACCGCCGGGAGTCGTTTCTCCTAAGGCTCCACTTGCACGCGCCGCTCGCCTCCGGACTCCCGTGGGAGTTGCTCAACCTGGAGGAGACGGGACCGATTGCGTTGTGCCCCAACGCAAATGTCGTGCGCGAACTCTGCCCCGACGGTTCCACGGAGACGCCGCCCGACACCCTGAGAGTCCTTGTCGCGTACGCGAACCCGGCGACCGCGCGGTTCCCCTATCTCGCGCATGCCGACGACGAAGTCCTTCAGCTTGGCGAGCTCTTGGGAAGAGAGCGACACCGGCTGGACCTGGAGCGGCTGCCGAACGCCGGGCCGGCGACCTTGGCGCGCATGCTTCGACGGCTCCGACCGCACATGGTGCACCTGATCGGACACGCGCGCCGCTCACCCGGCGGCGGCGAGTTCGTGCTCCAAGGGGGCCGGGAAGAGGATTTGGTGGGTGCGGACGAGCTTGCCGAATGGCTGATCGGCTCGGGCGTTCGCTGCGTGTTCCTGAGCGCGTGCGACACCGCCGGGGGTGTGCGGGCACTTGCCGAGACGCTGGTGGCGGCGGGCGTCCCGTCGGTGATCGGGATGCAGTCGCCGGTAAGAGACGAGGTTCAGACTGCCCTAGTGGGCGAGTTCTATCGGGAGATGCTCAGGGGCAAGACCCTCGCCGAGTCCCTAAGCTTCGCGCGCCGGTCGCGTCGCCACGACTCGGGATGGTGGATACCGGTTTTGGCCACGCGCTCGCCGGCCGCGCGGTTGGTTCCCCCACCCCCTTCAGAGGTCGACGCCCAGCTTCCCGGCAACAACCTGCCCCTGCACGACCGGCCGTGCGTGGGCCGCTCGGCATATTTGGGTGAACTGGCCGGAGCAGTCCTTCACGACGGGGTTCGATACGTGGCGTTGTGCGGGATCGGAGGCATCGGCAAGACCCGGCTTGCCACAGAGCTGATGACGCGTCTCGCTCCAGAGTTTGCGGACGGGGCCTGGGTGGTGGATTGCTCGGCGCCGGAGTCAATGGATCACGTCGGCGCGGCGACGGCGGCGCTGTTCGGGGCGCGCCTCACGCAGGCCGACATCGCCGCGGACCTTGGCGAGCAACTAAAGGCCAAGCAGGCGATGATCCTTTTCGATTCGGCCGAGAAATTCGTTCCTCACGGGCTTCGCTCGTTCGTCGAGCGAGTATGCGCGAAGTGCCCGGGACTCGTCTGTTTCGTGACGAGCCGGGTCTCCCTCGGTTGGTCTGCAGACCGGGAGATCGTGCTGCGGCCGTTGTCCATTCCCGAGTCGGACGAAAGCGGCGGCGAGGCGATCGACATGTTCGTCCAGGTTGCCCGGGCGAGCGACCGGTCGCTCCAAATCTCTACCGAGGAGACGGGGGCCGTCGCGGATATCTGTCGCCTTGTGGACGGGATTCCGCTCGCGATTCAGCTAGCTGCCGCTCGCCTGCGGCATCTGTCGATCACGGAACTCCGCGACTTCGTTCTCGCCAACGTGACGGCCGCGCTGGAAGATGCGAGCTCGACCTCGGAGACGCGCCTTTCCCAGGTGGTGGATGCCTCGATCGGCGCCCTCGAGGCGACGGATGTGCGGACGTTGGCACGACTCACCGTGTTCGTCGGCGGCTTCTACTTGAACGACGCGGCAAAGGTGCTGGAGCAGACCGATCCCGACATGCTCAACGCCCTGGTCCGCCTGACGAGCCACTCCGTGTTGGAAGTGACTCGGGTCGGATCCAAGCCGCGGTACCGGCTGCTCGATATCGTCGGGGAGCGCGCCCGGGTGCTGGCGGGCTCGGACTTCCTGGTCGAATTCGCCCAGGCCGATTCGACGCGGCACGCGCAGCGCTACGCGGAGTTGTGCGCGCAGCTCACGAAGACTGGCGAGAATCTGCAGACCCTGAGCGAGTGGATGTGGCGGGAGATCGGCAACGTGAGGGCCGCGTTCGGGTTCGCGATCGAGCACGAGTTGACGCCGGAGATATCTCTGTTTGCGCAGAACCTGGCCGTGCATTTCTTCGAAGCGGGCGCGTGGGAC
>DATGIR010000052.1:0-3871 GCA_035295605.1 Fimbriimonadaceae bacterium
ACCACGGGAGCGCGTGATGTGGCAGTGCTTTGAGGGCCTTCGTCAGCCCTGGGTTAGGGTTGGGAACAGATGCCCCGCCTTGCTTCAGATCGACCTTCATCTCAGCGCTTTGCGGCACGCATTCAGCCGCGCAAAGCAGCCAGTCGGCCTTCGCCTTGATCTCCAACGGCTTGCCCGCTTGGAGCTTCGACGGAGGGGTGATCGTGGTGGGCAGCCAGAGTTCGCCCTGGTAGCCGTACATTGGCACCTTGTCGATGACGATGCGCTCCGGAAGCGGCCACTCTATCGGCCCCGCCGTAAAGCCGGTCGGAAGCGTCCATGTGATCGTCGTGGGCACCCCGCTCTCGCCCGGATTCGAGTAGTAGTTATGCCACCCGGCTGGCAGCTTCATGTGCAAGGCTACGGTGAAGGCCTTACCGGGCGCAACCCTCTTCACGCTGGCGACCAACTCGGTCGTGGGCATCGGCGCCCCGCCGGCTTGGGCGATCAGGGAGCACGCGATCAGCGAGGGCAGCATGTATGGTTTATACGCCGCCGGAGCGGGTGAACGCTGCGCCTGGCTTGACGGATCGGGCCTCCGTCGCTAAACTGCGGCCTAACCCGCCATGGCCGTCGAATCCAATTACCCCAGGCAGGAAGCTAGTGGGACTCCCCGGAGCAACTCCCAGATCTTCCTCTACTTCGGCGCCATCACCTTTCTCTACTGGATGGTGGTGCCGCATCAGGGCTTTGTAGACATCCCTATTGCCTTCGTATTGAAGAACAGGTTCCACTTGGACGCGAACGCCACGTCGTGGTTCAGGATGGGCGTCGCGATCCCCGTCTTCGGCGGGCTCTTTGTCGGGCTTGTTCGCGACAAGTGGAACCCGTTGGGTTTGCGAGATCGCGGTTACTTCCAAATCTTCGGGCTACTAACCGCAGGAGTCTTCTTCGCCCTGATCTTCACGCCGGACACCTATTGGAGCCTTTTCGTCGGGGTGTTCGTGGCGATGCTCGTCTTCCGTTTCGTTGCCGCCGCCTACCAAGGCCTGATAGCGCTGATCGGGCAGGAGGATCTAATGTCGGGGCGGCTTTCCACCCTCTGGAATTTCGTCTCGTACATCCCGGTCATGATCGGATTCTTTGTCGGCGCCATCCTGAACGACCTCCCCAAAGCCTATATCTTCACCGGCGCAGCAATCGTCATGCTCCTCATCGCCGCCTTCGGGCTGTGGCGGCCGGCCTCCGTATTCGAAGGCACCTACTCGAGGCCGATGGCACGAACCGCCCACCTAAAGGAGGACCTACTGCGCCTACTGAAGCACAAGGCCGTCTACCCCGCCGTGCTCATCTGCTTCCTTTGGAACTTTGCCCCCGGGGCGGCGACGCCGCTGCAGTACTACTTAACCGACAAGCTCCATCTGAGCGACGCCGTCTTCAACTACTACTACTTCTTCTTCACCCTCGGATTCCTCCCGACCTTCGCACTTTACGGCGCTCTTTGCAAGAAGGTGGCGCTTAACAAGCTGCTCATCTGGGGAACCGTGTTCGCGGTTCCTCAAATGGTCCCGCTACTCTTCATTCACTCGACTGCGGCGGCTCTGACCTGGGCAGTGCCCACCGGCCTTATGGGGGGCGTTGCGACCGCCGCCTACTACGACCTGGCCATGCGCTCATGCCCTCCAGGATTGCAAGGCACCCTTATGCTCGCCGTGGACGGCGCGTTCATTCTCTCCTCGCGACTGGGCGACATCCTTGGGAGCAAGATCTACACTTCGAGCCCGCAGAATGGCTTCCTCTGGAGCGTTATCGCAACAACAGCCGTGTACGCGATGATCCTGCCAATAATCTTCCTCGTGCCCAGGCGCCTCATCGCCACCGCCGACGGCGAGGCGAATCCGGAGTACGAGGCAGACGCGGTTCCGACTTAGAGGCTGGAGGACGACTTTGGGCTGCCGAAGCCGGTGACGAAGTCCCAGCCCTTCCGGCAGAGGTTCGCGCCGGCCCCACCCGAGACCACGTCGCTAAAGCCGCTGGCGTGCGAGTAGATGTAGGCCTGCTCGTTCGCGCCGCGACGTCCGCCGCCGGCGTTGGCCACGCCCGCGCAGACCGGGCAAGAGAGGCTGGTGCCCCCGACGATATACCATCCGACGAAGCCTTGATATGCGGTGCTGTCGTAGATCGCGGCGCCGGTGCCGGGGTCGGCAACTGCCGATATGTCGGGTGCACCGCGTCGCCCGTAGAGAATCGACATGATCGGCCCCTGGAACCCGGGCATCCGCTCGGCTTGGCTCAAGCCCCCGCCTGCCCCGCTCCAACCGCGCTCGTACGGCGCGCCGTTCGGAAACGTCAGGCTCGTGCCGCCGACGGCGACGACGTGGGGCGACATCGCGGGATAGTCGCGGGACCCGCCCACGTCACCGGTCGCGGCAAAGAAGCTGACGCCGGCGTGGTTGAAGTGCGAATCGTACATCGCTTCGCCGGGAAACTCGCTTCCGCCCCAACTGAGCGAAACCTGGGTCACCCCGGGCAGCGCCGCCGCGACGTCCACGGCGTGAAAGAGATCGGTGAAGCCGGAACTGGCCGCCTCGACGAGCACGATCTTGGCGCCCGGCGCCATCGCATGTGCCCATTCGATATCGAGGGCCATCTCCTGCGACCACCCGCCGTCGGCGCCCGGCTGGGAGCCGTTCGCGTAGACAACCTGAAAGACCGGGTTGGAGGCTAACGTCGGGTCGGAGGAACCCTCCGTAGGCAGGCCGAACTGCGTCGCGAACGCGTTGAAGTCGTTCAACGCGGTGGGAAAGTGATACGCGTCGACGATCGCGATAACCCCGCCGCCGAGGCTGAAGTCGCCGTAAGCCCGCTGAAAGTCGCTCGGGTGGTAACCCGCCGGCGTATTATTGGGCGGCGCGGACGGGCCGTGACCGGGATTGAATAGCTCGGCGAGGACCGCATCTTGGCGACTCGGGAAGTATTCGGGACCCACATAGATCACGTGATTTGTATGAGCGCGCTCGCCAATATCCCACGCGTGCTCCATCGAGGAGCGCGGAACGAACACGCTCCCGTCGAAGCCGGCCCAGGCCGGATTCGCGGCGAGGGCGAGCGGGGCGGCGAGAAGGAGGCGTCGGGACAGCATCGGCGTTGACCTGAACCTTGGGTTCCACCGTAAGCGTGCGGTGCCCGCCCAGCTTCATACCGGTTCAGGCCGAATCAGGCATTTGTAGGGGCTCGTGGCTTGTCGCTCGTGGCTTGTGGCTAGGCCCTAACCACCGGACGCGCGCCGGCGCCGAGTCCATCCGGCGAGGACGAACAGCACGGGTCCGCTAGCCAGCGCGATCCCTGTGGGCAGTTGCTTAGGCCATCCCTTGTCCTGAACCTGGGAGACGACGAGGATCACGCTCAGGGCGACCGGAAGGACTGCGACCAGCACGACGACCGGGTAGCCGCCGGGAATCCGGAACGGGCGCGGCATCTCCGGGTCCTTCGCTCGCAGAACGACGAGCGAGATGCCCTCCAGCACGAGTGCGGCGGCGAACAGAATCACGTTCAACGTGAGAATCTCGGTAAGGCCACCGAACGAGAGCGCGGCGACGACTGCCGCGCTGAGCCAAAGCGTTTTGTACGGCGCATTCGTCCGGGGGTGGACGTCGGCGAGGAACGTGGGAAGGTATCGCTCACGGGCCAGCGCAAACGGGATTCGCGTCGAAGCGAGGACCAAGGAGTTGAGCTGGCCGAGCTGTGAGATGAGTGCGGCGATTGCGACAACCACCCCCAGCGCGGGGCCGGCGATCGTGGCCGCGATCGACGGCCAGCTCTGATCCTTCCACGCATCCGCCCCATTCGCGAACGGCAGGGCGATGAGAACAGGAACCAGGTAGCCGACCGT
>DATGIR010000053.1:0-17669 GCA_035295605.1 Fimbriimonadaceae bacterium
TTCACCCAGATCGGAGACTTCAACGGCGGCGCGTCGGATAGCTCTGCCCACGGACTTAACGATAGCGGGGAAGTCGTCGGCGAGGCGACCGCGTCCGGCAACGTAACCGACGCGTTCTACTGGTCCCAGGCAACGGGAGAGGTGAACCTCGGTGGCCTCGCTGGCAACGTGGCTGCCTCGGCCCGCGCGATCAACAATCACCATCAGATCGTCGGCTTCAGCAACGTCCCCGGCATCGGGCTCCTCGGCTTCCTCGCTACGCCTACCGGCGGGATGACCGCCCTCGACTCCCTCCTTGTTGCCGCCGATGCGGCAAAGTACACGATCGTCGACGCGGAAGGGATCAACGACGACGGGGTGATCTCCGCTCAGGCCTTCTACAATCTGCCCGGCGGCGGTGGCGCGTACCAGTCGGTCTTGCTGGTACCAACGCCCGAACCACCCACTTGGCTCGTGCTCGGCGCCGGGGTCGGGACCCTGCTAGCCCTTCTTCGACTTAACGGTAAGCGCGATCGTCGTGTCCGACTTGCCGTCGTTGCTCACGAGTAGCCCGAATTCGGAACCGTCTGATAGGTTCCCACTCAGCGTGGCCATTTTGGAGGGCGGCGTGGAAACCGAGGCCGGCTTCGGGTTTTGAATCTTATCTTTGTAGAACTCAACAACCTTGTCGGGGTCGTCCTTCGTCGTCCGCGAACTCACCACGGTCTTGGTCTTTGTCTTGGGGTCTTCCGAGATCATCGACGGGATTCCCGCCGCCGCCGATTCCTGGCTTCCCGGGTAGAAGGGCACTCCCAGGTCGGCCTCCTTCACGATCCCAGCCGCCGCCTGTACAGAGGTTCCGTCGCTGGACTTCATGGAGATGCCGTTCTTGTCGATCGTCTCGGTTACGTGCTGACCGTTCTTATCGGTCCCCTCGAACTTGGTGTTGCCGTTAGCGTCCGAGGACCAGGTCGAGTGCGTTCCGTCCTTGCCGTTCGCTTCGAATGTGGTCGTGCCGCCGGCCGTGCTGCTCGACATCGTGACCTTCGAGCCATCGGCGGCGGTGACGGTTGTCGAGTGGCCGCATCCGACGGCCGCGAGGAGGGCGACGAGGGCGAGAGGAGCTGCGTGGCGAGTCATTTGCATAAGGACGATCCTTGGCCGAATGATTTATCTCACGGTGTTACGCGCCGCCCCGGGACGTTAAAGCGCCGCATAATCCCTGAAAGCAATGGCTCTGCCCACCGCGGACATCGGGCGCGTCCTTTCCCGTCAAACCGAAGCGTTTAGCTCGCCGGTGCTGCGCCAGATTACGCAGGACGTGGAAAGGGTGCGAGGAATCAACCTTGGGCAGGGGGTTTGTAACCTGCCGCCGCCCGAGCTTCTACTCCGACACGCGACGGACGCTGCCTACGCGGGGATCAACCGCTACACCAATCCCCGGGGCCTGAAGTCGTTCCGCGACGCGATGGCCGCCAAACTGGCAAGCTTCAATGGGATCGAAGCCGACCCGGAGACCCAGATTCTGGCCACCTGCGGCGCGACCGGCGGCTTCGAGGCGGTATGCGCGGTGCTCCTGAATCCCGGCGACGAGGTCGTGGTGTTCGAGCCCACCTACCCCTATCACATGCAGGCGCTCAAGCGATACCACGCGGAGGCGCGCATCCTGCCCTTGGAGTCGCCGCACTGGACCGTCGACTTCGACCGACTTCGCGCCGTGATCACGCCGCGGACGAAGTTCGTGTTGGTCAACACGCCGGGGAATCCGACCGGGAAAGTGTTCAGCGGAGGGGAGCTTCTCGAGCTCGCCGAGGTGCTTTCATCGACGGACGCGCTGCTCGTGACGGATGAGATTTACGAGTACATGACGTTCGATGGCCGGCCGCACGTCTCGCCCGGGTCGCTGCCCGAGCTCGCGGATCGAACCCTGACGATCGGCGGCTACTCGAAGACGTTCGCGATCACTGGATGGCGCATCGGTTATCTGGTGGTTCCCGCGCCGTTATCGGAGGCGATGACGTCCTTCCTGGACGCGGTGTACGTGTGCGCGCCCGCGCCGCTCCAGCAGGCGGTCGCCGAAACCGTGAACGAGTTGGGCCCGGAGTTTTACGCCGACCTCCGCGCCAAGTACGAGAAGAAGCGCGACGCGTTCTACCGTGGCCTCGAAGCCATTGGCCTCGACCCGGTCCGGACTGAGGGCTCCTACTACATGATCTGCGGCTTCGAACGCCGCTTCCCCGGGGTCGGGAGCATGGAGTTCGTCAGCCGTATGATCCGAGAATCGGGAGTCGGCGCCGTTCCATCGAGTGACTTCGTCCGAGACCACGAGTCGGCCAAGTGGGTGCGTTTCTGCCTCGCGCAGGAAGATGAGGTTCTCCAGGACGCGCTCCGCCGCCTGGACCGCCTCGGCGCTACGTGACCAGTTAGTTATGACTGGTCATTATGACCAGTCATAACGGTATAATCGATCCGTGATCGTCACCGCGACAGAATTCAAAGCGAAGTGTCTCCACTTGTTGGACCTCGTGAACATGACCGGCACGCGCGTCCAAGTCACCAAACGAGGCAAGGTCGTCGCCGAGCTTGGCCCATCAAAGGAGGCTAGCTCCCAGTACGCCAGGGCTGGGATCCTTAAAGGAAGGTTGGAGATAGTGGGCGACATCATCGAACCACTCGACGTTGAGTGGGAAGCATTGAAATGATCGTTCTCGATACTCATGCCCTGTTGTGGTTCGTCACGGCGGACCAACGCTTGAACCCACAGCTTCGCCAGGCGTTAGAGTCCGAACCGTTTGACGTATGGGTTCCAACCATTTGCTTTTGGGAGGCCGTGCTGCTTCAGCAACGAGGCAGGATCCAGTTCCACGGTGGCGACCTCGGCAGGGAACTGCCGTCTGCCGTACGAGCGGTTGGGTTCCAAGAAGCGCCGCTCACCGCAGAAGTCGCGGTCCTAAGCCGGACGCTCGCCTTTGCGCATGAGGATCCAGCGGACAGATTCATTGCCGCAACTGCCTATGCTCTTGGTGCCCAGCTCGCGACTTCCGATCAAAGGCTCCGCGAGCTCCCGTGGATCAAGATGGCGTATTAGGCGAGTTCTCTCGACCGCTCGGATAGCATAGGGCATGCTTTCCTCCCTCGTCTGCCTGCTCGCCACCGGTGGCGCCGGCCAGGGCATATGGCCGGTGCGGGCCAAGCAGGAGCTCGTCATCTCCGATTCCGCGATCGCCTCGCGGGTGGGCGCCGAGATTCTGCGTCAGGGCGGGAACGCAGTGGACGCAGCGGTGGCGACCGGGTTCGCACTCGCGGTCACGCATCCCGCGGCGGGAAACATCGGCGGCGGCGGGTTCATGCTGGTCCGCATGGCCGATGGGAAGGCCGTCGCCCTCGACTTCCGGGAGACGGCGCCGAAGGCTGCCTCGCGCGACATGTATCTGGACGGGGCGGGAAAGGTCGTTCCCAGCTCCTCGCTCATCGGATACAAGGCGAGCGGCGTGCCGGGCACCGTCGCCGGCCTCTTCGAGGCCCACCGCCGGTTCGGGAAGCTGTCGTGGAAGGCGCTCGTCGAGCCCGCGCAACAGTTGGCGGCCAAGGGCTTCGAGGTGAGCTTCGGGCTCGCCGGAGAGTTGCAGAGCGCCTCGCCCCTCCTTAGCCTCTTTCCTGAGAGCAAGCGCGTCTTCCGCGGGGACGGACGGGGACTCGAGTGGGGCGATCGCCTCATCCAGACTGACCTCGCCGGAACCTTGGCTCGCATCCGGGACCGCGGCCCCGACGGCTTCTACAAGGGCGAGACCGCCGACTTGATCGCCAAGGATATGGCCGCGCACGGCGGGCTCATCACGAAGGAAGACCTGGCCGCCTACAAGGTAGTGGTTCGGGAGCCGCTCGCGGGAAGCTACCGAGGGTACGAGCTGCTCACGATGCCGCCGCCGAGCTCCGGCGGAGTGGCGATCCTCGAGATGCTCAACGTCCTCGAAGGCTACGACTTCGCCGCGTTGCCGTTCGGCTCCTCGGCGCGGAACCACCTGCTTGTCGAGACCATGAAGCGCGCGTTCGCTGACCGCGCCGAGTATATGGGCGATCCCGATTTCGTAAAAGTGCCGGTTGCGGCGCTCATCGATCAGTGGTACGCCAAGAGCCTGCGCGCGTCGATACGCCTCGATAGGGCAACCCCGGCATCGGAGATCAAGCCCGGGCTGGCCCAGGCGCCGGACGGAAACCACACCACCCACTACACGGTGGTCGACAAGGACGGCAACGCCGTCGCGACGACCTACACCCTCAACACGGGCTTTGGGTGCGGGGAGGCAGTGGAGGGCGCCGGTTTCCTCATGAACAACGAGATGGACGACTTCGCTTCAAAGGTCGGCGTTCCCAACGGCTTCGGATTGATCCAAGGCGAAGCCAATACGATTGCGCCGGGCAAGCGGCCGCTCAGTTCGATGGTGCCTACGATCGTGCTCAAGGACGGCAAGCTCTTCATGGCGCTCGGCTCGCCCGGCGGGCCGACCATCATCAACACGGTGCTTCAGACCCTGCTCAACGTGATCGACGACCGGATGAACGTGCAGGAGGCGGTCTCGGCGCCGCGGATCCATCATCAGTGGTTGCCAGATCAGATTGCTTGGGAGCCGCGAGGCGTAGCCCCCGACGCACTCGCCGCGATGGAGGCGATGGGCCACCACTTCGCCCGGCGGCCGGGCCGGATGGGATCGTGCCACGCGATCATGGTCGATCCGAAGACCGGCTTCCGGTTCGGGGGCGTCGACCCGAGGTCCGAAGACGCCGGCGCCGCCGGGCGCTGATGGCCACCCTGATCCTCATGGTCGGACTGCCTGGCGCGGGTAAGACGACGCGCGCCAAGCAGCTCGAGGTCGAGCTGCCCGCGGTCCGCTACACGCCGGACGAGTGGTTTACGCTGCTGGAGCTCGATGGAAACGACGAAGCGCTTCGGGCCCGGATCGAGGAACTCCAATGGAGGTGCGCGAGCAGGGTGCTCAGCATCGGGATCGACGCGATACTCGACTTTGGGCTTTGGGCGAAGGAGGAGCGCGACGATTACCGGTCCCGAGCCGAGTCGATCGGAGCCCAAGCCCGCATCGAGTATCTGCCTGCCTCCCGCGAGGAGCTGCGCCGGCGCATCGACCGTCGAAATCGGCAGCTACCGCCGGGGGAGATTTGGGTAGATCCGGACGAAGTCGAGCGGTGGTGGGGAATCTTCCAGCCACCGACGGAAGCCGAACTCGCCGGACGCGCCCGTGCGACCGGTGAGTCCGAACTCGAGCCAGACCGTCAATAATCTAGGTAGCGCGATGAATCTCACGCCCCGCAACTCGAACCGCCGGCTCGTCATTGGCGGCGCATTGAGTTGCGCCTGGCTCTGGGTTGCGAGCGCGCTTTCAGCCGTGCCCCTGGCCACGCAAGCTCCTACCGCCGACCAAGCCGCCTTCTTCGAAGCGAAGATTCGGCCGGCGCTCGCCAACAAGTGTTACGTCTGCCACGGGGCGACCACCCAGCTCGGCGGGCTCCGCCTCGACTCGATGGCAGCCATCCTGAAGGGTGGCGACTCCGGGCCGGCACTCGTTCCCGGAGACCCGGATAAGAGCCTGATCATCAAAGCGGTGCGGCAAACCGGCACTTTGAAGATGCCGCAGGGCGGCAAGCTCGATCCGGGGCAAGTCGCCGACCTCGAAGCTTGGGTGAAGATGGGGGCGCCCTGGCCGGCGGCCGCGGGGAGCGTCGACAACAAGCTAAATCTCTGGTCGCTCAAGCCGGTGGCCGTTTCGCCCATCCCAAAGGTCAAAGGCGCCGCGCTCGTCAAGAACCCGATCGACGCCTTCATCCTCGCCAAGTTGGAAGCCAAGAAGCTTTCTCTCGCCGCCCCCGCGGACCGGCGCACCCTGATTCGCCGCGTAACCTACGACCTCATCGGTCTTCCCCCTACCGCGGCCGAGGTCGACGAGTTCCTTGCCGACAAGGCTCCGGCCGCCTACGAGAAGGTCGTCGATCGGCTCCTCGCCTCTCCCCGGTACGGCGAGCGCTGGGGCCGTCACTGGCTGGACGTAGCCCGGTACGCCGACACCAAGGGTTACGTGTTCGAGGAAGACCGCAACTACTACAACGCCTATACCTACCGGGATTGGGTGATCGAAGCGCTTAACCGCGATCTCCCCTACGACCAGTTCATCATTCATCAGCTTGCCGCCGACCGGTTGCCGGAGGTACAAAACGGCGACGACAAGCGGCCGCTTGCCGCCCTCGGGTTCCTTACGGTGGGGCGACGCTTTCTGAACAGCAGGCAGGACATCATCGACGACCGGATCGACGTGACGATGCGCGGGCTCCAGGGCTTCACCGCTGCGTGCGCGCGGTGCCACGACCATAAATTCGATCCGATTCCAAGCCAGGACTACTATTCGCTCTACGCCGTGTTCGATTCCTCACAGGAGGTCTCCGCGCCGATCTCCGAGAAGTCCATCCGCGATCCGTGGGAGAAGTACAACCAGCAGGTGATCGATCTCCAAGCGAGCAGCCGGCAGCTCATCTCCTCGGAAGTTCGCCGGCTTCGGCGCAAGAAGGCGGATCCGGAAGGCGCCAAGACCCTGGCCCCCGAGGTGCTCCAAACCCTGCAGGACCTGCGCGAGGACCAGGTTCCGGATGGCCCGAAGCTCAAGACGCTCATGAAGGCGTTCTCCTCGACTGTCCGCGATGCGGTGGCAGAAAACGACGCCAAGCTCGATGGGTTGAAGAAGAGCGCACCACAGACCCCGGAGTTCGCGATGGCGATGGCGGATGGCCAGAACGCGGGGGACGGGGTGGTCTTCAAGCGAGGCAACCCCGCCAACCGAGGCGAACCGGCGCCGCGGCGCTTCCTGCTCGCCCTCTCCAAGCCCGGCGTCGAACGCGAGCACTGGACGACGGGGAGCGGCCGCCTCGAGCTGGCCAAAGCGATCGCCTCCCGGGACAACCCCCTCACCGCCCGGGTGTTTGTGAACCGCGTGTGGATGCACCTGTTCGGCACGGGAATCGTTCGAACCCCTTCCGACTTCGGGCACCAGGGCGATCCGCCGACCCATCCGGAGCTTCTCGATTACCTGGCCTCGAAGTTCATGGACGAGGGCTGGTCGATCAAGAAGCTCATCAAGTTGATCGTAACCTCGGCGACCTACCGGCAGGCTTCCACCGAGTCGCCGGCGGACGCGGACGCGGATCCCGATGACCGCCTGCTCAGCCGGATGCCGAGGAAGCGCTTGGACCTGGAAGAGATGCGCGACACCTTGATGGCTGCCGCCGGACGGTTGGACGTCTCGAACGTCGGCGGCAAGTCGATCGACCTTTGGGCCCAACCGTTCAACCCGCGCCGCGCGGTGTACGGCTTCGTCGAGCGGCAGAACCTTCCCGGCATCTTCAAGACTTTCGACTTCGCCTCTCCCGACGCCACCAGCGCCCGGCGCTTCACGACCACGGTGCCCCAGCAGGCGCTCTTCTTCATGAACTCGCCGTTCAGCATGCAAGAAGCCGAAGGGCTCGTCAACCGGCCCGAGATCAAGAGCTCGCAGGATGACGCCCAGCGAGTTCGCCGCCTCTATCGCCTGCTATTCCAACGGTTGCCGGACGCTCAGGAGGCCGCCGCCGGGGCCGCCTACCTCAAGCGCGGTTCCCTCGAGGAGATGTCGGTCCCGCAGGGCGAGTGGCGCTACGGTTACGGCGGGATGGATCCCGCCCACCAGAAGGTGACCTCCTTCACCCCGCTCGGCGTGTTCAAGGACGGCGGCTATCGGGTCGGCGATGCCTTCCCCGACCCTGGCCTTGGCTACCTGATGCTCAACATCGTCGGCGGCCACCCCGGCCACGATGCCGATCACTCGGTGATTCGGCGCTGGGTGGCGCCCGCCGACATGACGGTGCAAATCTCCGGCACTTTGGCCCACCGGCAACCGCAGGGTGACGGGGTGAAGGGAAGGATCATTTCGAGCCGCACGGGTCTGCTCGGCGAGTGGGAGGTTCACAACCGGGAGCAGGCCGCGGAGGTGGCTTCGGTCGAGGTTCAGAAGGGCGATACCCTCGATTTCGTCGTCGATCCGATGACCAGCGACGCCTACGATGCGTTTGCTTGGTCGCCGGTCGTTCGGTCAGTCGATGGCAAGCGCTCATGGGACTCCGCCACGAACTTCGGCCCCCCGCCGGGCCGGCCGGTGACGCGACTGACCCTTTACGCACAGGCGCTGATGATGACGAACGAGTTCATGTTTGTAGACTAGAGAGGAGCCGATGTCGGAGTTCGACCACCACAACCACCTGAAGGACCTCTTCCTAACCCGCCGCGAGCTGATCTCGAGGATGGGCAACGGGTTCGCCGCCCTCGGGCTCATGGGGCTTCTCGGCGAGTCGGCGCTGGCCCAAGGACCGGCCAAAGCAGGCGGCGCGTTCAACCCGATGCTGCCCAAGTCGCCTCCGCTGCCCGCCAAGGCCAAGCGGGTCATCTTCTTGTTCATGAACGGCGGACCCTCCCAGGTCGACACGTTCGATCCCAAACCCTCCCTGCAGAAGTACGCCGGCCAAGCGATCCCGATCCACCTGCCGACCGAACGGAAGACTGGCGTGGCCCTGCCCTCCCCTTACACGTTCAAGCCGTACGGCCAGTCGGGCATCGAGGTCAGCGAGATTTTCCCGAACGTGGCCAAGCACGTCGACGACATGTGCATCGTCCGCTCGATGCACGCGGACGTGCCCAACCACGAGCCCTCGCTGCTCCTCATGAACTGCGGCGACGCCCGCCAGATTCGCCCGTCGATGGGCTCTTGGGTGCTGTACGGCCTGGGGACTGAGAACCAGAACCTTCCCGGCTTCATCTCGATGTGCCCGGGCGGCTACCCGATCCAGGAGACGCAGAACTGGCAGGCGGGCTTCCTGCCCGGCGTGCTGGCGGGTACCTATGTGGACCCGGTTCAAACCGACATCGAGAAGATCGTCGAGAATATTCGGAACCGCTATACGCTGGAGTCCGATCAGCGGGATCAGCTCGATCTCGTGCAGAAGCTGAACGCCGAGCACCTGGCCCGGCGCAACGACGACCCCGCCCTCGAGTCCCGCATCCAGTCGTTCGAGCTCGCTTACCGCATGCAGTCGGAAGCGACCGACGTGTTCGACACGAGCCAGGAGCCCGAGGCGGTGCGGTCGATGTACGGTCCCGGCGTCTTCGCCCGGCAGTGCCTCATCGCCCGGCGCCTCGCCGAGCGCGGGGTCCGCTTCGTGCAGCTCTACCACGGCGCCGGGCAGCCGTGGGATAGCCACGACGACATCGCGGTTCAGCACCGAAACCTGGCGCGCGAGTCGGATCAGGCTATCGGCGCGCTGCTCACCGATCTCAAGCGGCGTGGAATGCTGGACGAGACGCTGGTGATTTGGGGCGGCGAGTTCGGCCGTACGCCGACGGTGGAGATGCCGACGCCTGGCTCGAACGCCGGCCACATGAACGGCCGCGACCACAACCACTATGGCTTTACCTACTGGATGGCGGGCGGCGGCGTGAAGAAGGGAACCGTCTACGGCGCGACCGACGAGTTCGGCTTCAAGGCCGAACAGAACCCGGTTCACGTGCACGACTTGCACGCGACGATCCTGCATCTGCTCGGCTTCGACCACACCAAGCTCACTTACCGTTACGCGGGACGGGACTTCCGCCTGACCGACGTTTACGGCAACGTCATACACGATCTGGTGGCGTAGTCGAGGCACCCTCGGGCCCGCGGCCGGGCTCTGCGGCATATGCCCGTGGTGTGGGTCACATTAACTTTTGAGATTTCCTGTTGACAAGTTTTCGCTCATGTGCATAAGATAACGTGCCATGCGGACGTCCTTCCTAGACCCGAGTCGTACAATTATTGGCCGATGCCTCACCGTACTCGCCAGCCTCGTATTGATGGCGAACTCGATCGCTCCCGCGATCGCGGTGACCCTTCAGAACCCCCGTAACCATCCGGTGAAGCCCGGTCCTAAGCCGGTTCAGATGAAGGGCGTACCCCGTATGGACACGAGCATGAAGGGGCTTCCCATCCGCGTTCGGAAGAACGAGCAAATTTCCTGGCTCAATGAGCGTACGCAGCTAAACCGTCGCGTTACGTTGGCCGACCTGGCCATCGCCAAGGGTGATGCCAAGGTAAGCGGGAAGTCGGCCAAGCGGGCAGACGCACTCATTCATCTCGGCGAGTTTGCGATGGTCGGCCGGGAAGAGCCCATCGAAGCCCTGGGCTACTTCGATAAGGCGATCGTCGCTGCGCCGGCGGGCTCAAGGGAACGCGGCGTTGCCGCCCTGGACCACGGCTTGGCCGAAGTAATTCGCGGCGCCTACGCCGAGGCGGTCGGTGAATTCGGCCACATTCTCCGCGCGAAGCCGCGCGGCGCGAACCTCAAGCTCGTCATGAACCAGTTCGCCCACGCAAAGGCATGCCTCGGGTACCACCAGCAGCACGCCAATCTCGGCATCACCGAGCCCAAAGAGATCGACCCGCTCTGTGCGGTCGCGAGCATGGCGGTTTGCCTTCGCGAGCTCGGTCTTCCGCACGACAAGAGCCGGGTTGCCGCCGCCGTTCGCCATACAGGCGAAGGTTCCAACCTTCAGGACATCATGGACGGTGCTCCCAAGCTCGGTACGACGGCGTTCGCCGTCGGGACGACCGACCGAAAGAAGCTGATGGAGCTTCCCAAGCCGATGGTCGCCCATGTGGAGCACGACCACTTCATCGCCGTCGTGGGCATGGACGATGATGGCGTTCGCTACAACTGCTCGGACTGCGGTAACTGGCCGGGAGGCTTCAAGCACGTTTCGTGGCAGCAGTGGAAGGCGATGGACGCCGACGCCTACGCGATCCTGACGCCGCAGGGCTCGCCGCTCGATCTCGCCGTTCGCTCGCACGTCCCTGGGGCCGGAGCTTCGGTCGAGCTCGCGATCCTCCTGGGCGGCAACTCGGTTCCCGCCGAGCCGGACCAGGTGGCCGCGGCCGCGCAGAAGTCGGCCGCGCTCATCGAGACCGTCGCGTTCAACCAACTCGCCCCGTTCCTCGCGCCCGTGTACCCGGTGGATTGCGGCGGAAAGACCAAAGAGCCGCGTTGTGTTTTCGTTCCCAGGGATTGCGGTTGCGACGGGCCGCCCGTGCAGGAGTGCCCGATGGCCCAGCCAGGGTCCGGAAGCTCCTTCGGGGCGAGCGACGGCGACCCGATCGATCTGGCGACCGGAGAGGTCGAGTACCGTCCCAGTAGTGGGTTGAGCGCGTACAGCCCGATCGGGCCCGCCGCCCATTTCGCTTTGATCTACGACAGCCTTCGAAGCGACGGCACGCCGTTTGCCCCGATCAACTATGGCTTCGGGATGGGCTGGTCCCACCCGTATAACGTCCAGGTGGACTACGAGCCAAACGTCGCGAGCGGCGGCGGTGGCGAGGTCCCCCCGGACGATAACAATTGCGCCGCTCAGGGCGGAGGCGGCACGGGCGGCACCTATCCGGGCCAAGTCGTGCTCGATAACGGCGCGGTGATACCCTTCACGTGGCCCACGGGCGTTAGCGGATTCAACCCGACGACAAGCGGCACCCAATCGGTGGTGCAGACGGTACCGAACGGCTACCCGGTGGTTGTTACCGAATACTATCAGAACACGGGGCCGACCACCTGGATTGTGGTCACGTTCCCGGACCGCACCACCTGGACCACGAATGCCTCGACTCCGGACCTGAGCCCCTATGCCGTCGTCAGTATGACCGATCGGCTGGGCCGCCCCGTTTACCTCCACTACACCACCTACACGGTGGGAACGGGCTCGATGCAGCTCCTGACGAACGTTACCGACTATACAGGGACCCCGCTGCTCGGCTTTCAAGTGAACCCGAGCACCGGTATGTACACCAACGTGACCAGCGCAGCCGGCACGATCTACTTTACGTACGACCCAACCTACGGGCTCCTCTATCAGGTCTCGCAGGTTGTCCCGCTCCTCACGTCCGGGCCTCCGGTCCGTTATCAGTTCACCTACGAGTGGGATGGCAACGGCCCGGCCGGGGAAACCTTCCCGATGCTCCACACGATTACGGTGCCTTCGCCCACCGGGACGGGAACCTCTACCCACACGATTTCCTACAGCCCGTTCAACGGTCTGCTCACGGGGGTGACCGACGCCAACGGAAACCGGATGACGTTCACGGCCGGTTCGACCTCCAACCAGACGTGCGTCAGCTACTACCCCGGCACGTACGCGGCCGAATACAAATACACGGTCGCCTACGACAGCAACATGGACTTGACCGGCGTTTACAATTCGGCCGGATCCTCGGTGTATAGCTTGTCCTATGGGGGCGCCGACCCGTTTCGACCGGGCAGCATATCCGACGGCCTCTCCCACACGTGGGACTTCTCGTGGGACAAGTTCGGGAACCTGTTGACCGCCACGAGCCCGAAGGGCACGACCACCACCAACACCCTCACCTACTCGAACTTCGCGCTGGGCGAGGTGACCGCGACCACGACCGGCAGCTTGACCTCGACGACGTTCGGGTACTACGAGCCGAGCGGCCTGATCCACACGGTTTCGACGCCGGTCCCAGGCGATATCGGCACAGGGAGCCATCAGACGACGACCTACTCGTACTCTGCGCTCGGCAACCTCACGTCGGTCCAAAGCCCGGGCAACAACGCCACGACCTACCACACGACAACCTTCGGCTACACCACCGACGGCACCTACAGCCAGTCGGAGGCGATCGGCGAGCCCATCACGATCACCGACACCCTCGGCAAGGTCACGCACCTGCGGTACGACTACCAGGGGCGACTGAACACCGAGACGGATGAGGTCGGCAATACGTGGAGTGCCGGCTATAACCTCGCCGGCCAGGTGACCGGGATCACCGCACCCGCCACCGGTAATGCGGGAACGGGGCACAGCCAGACCACGCCGACCTACCTCTACGTCGGCGGGCCGGTCACGTCGGTGACCGCTTACGACGAATCCGGGAGCGCCGCCCGCAGCGTGAGCTATACGTACGGCCTGGACGGCGAGATGCTGAGCATCGCCGGCGATGCCGAGACGACCAGCGTCACCTATGGCTCGCCTTACTGGATCAAGAGCCTGACCGACGGGAACGGACATACCACGACGTACACGCGCGGCACCACGTCGAATCCGACGAGCGGCGACGTCACTCAAATCTCGTATCCGCTCGCGAGCGGGACAACGGACACCGTTCAGTACAGCTACAACGTGATGCACCGCCCGACCCAGCGGACGGACGGCAACGGGGTGGTCACGAACTTCGCGTATTCCGATGGCGACGGCCTCCTCAGCGCGATCACCTACCCGGCCTCGACCGGGCTCAACGTCGGCGTGACCTATGACGCCTACGACCGCGCCTACTATGTGAGCGACGGCACCGGGACGATCTCGAACACGTTCGACGACCTGGGCGGCGTGAACCAGTCGGTTCGAACCTACACGGGGCTCTCGGCCAAGACGCTGACCTATTCGCGCTATCCCGACGGCGCCCGCAGCGCGATGACCACTCCCGCCGGGAACTTCGCCTATTTTTACGATTCCGACGGCAGATACTCCTCGATGTCTTCGCCGGCGGGAACGTTCTCGGCCGCCTACTACGACAACGGCTGGGAGGCTTCCCGCACGCTCGCCAACGGGGTCGTCACCACTTACGGTTACAACGCGGTCGGCGGGTTGAGCTCGCTCGCCAGCACGCTCGGCTCGACCTCCATCTCCTCGTTCTCGAACTTTTCGTACGACGGGGTGTTCAACCTCACCGGCTTCAGCGCGAATTACGGCAGCGGCTCTTCGATGCCCAACGGCACCCGATCGTTTGGTTTCGATTCTAAGGATAGGCTCACGGCCTCGACGATCCCTACGTCGAGTTCCTCCTCGGTTTCCTCCAGCTATGGGTTTGACGGGGCGGGGAACCGGACGTCGGTTAATTCCACCACGATTCCGTTCAACGCCGACAACCAGTGCACCTCGAGTGGCATGTCCTTCGACGGGAACGGGAATCCGACCACTTATGCGGGGACGAGCGCCGGCTACGATCCCGAGAATCGGCTGGTTTCGCTGGGCTCGCTATCGAACAGCTACCGCGCGGACGGCCTTCGGGCCAACAAGAGTTACGGCTCGAGCTCGATGTACTTCCTGTACGACGGGGGCGAGCCGATCATCGAGATGAACGGGTCGGGCACGGTGACCGCGCTCAACGTCTTTGCCCCCGACGGCCTTGTGGCGCGGCAGACATCGAGCTCGACGATTCAGTACGTATTCGACCAGCAGGGCAACGTGGCGGAGCGGACCGATTCTTCCGGGAGCGTGCTCTCGACCACCCAATACGATGCCTGGGGCAACGAGCAAGTGGTGTCGGGGACGGTTACCGACCCATTCGGCTACAACGGCCAATGGGGCTACTACCTGGACCGCGAGACCGGGTTGTATCTCTGTCAGCACCGGTTCTACGACCCGGGCGCTGGGCGGTGGCTGAATCGGGACCCGATCGGCTACGCGGGCGGGACGAACCTGTACGGGTATTGCGCGGGAGGACCGGTGGAGGGGTCTGATACCAGTGGGCTCATTCTATCGTCACTAGATAACCCAGGCTCCGCGCAGGCCCTAGCTGGGGAGGGCATCACATTAACCCGAACAGCCGCCGCACCGACCATCTGGGACGGTTTCCTGGCTTGGGGTGGCAATCTACTTCGTACCTGGGGGTGGCTGGCCCCAGCCGGAGCGGCCGCCGTCTCAGCCAACGCCGCTGATCCGAACTGGCCGTCAGATGCAGCTAACACTATCCAGGGCGTGTGCGATCTGGCTTCGGGCGCGGCTGGTGGAGGCAGTGGCGATTCCAACCTAAATCCGAATTGGATGCAGGAGGCGGCTGCGAAGTACCCGAATAAGGCCGGAACCGAAGAGAATCACCATCCGTACCCGCTCTTTCTTGGAGGTCCGGTGGACGGGCCGACCGCTCGACTCGATGGAGCCTCCCACCAAGTAATTACAAACTACATTCGTGAGCTCGCTCCGTATGGTAGGCCGTTGCTGGACCCAGAAGAGGCAAATGAGGTCGTCGAGAAAGCAGCCGCAAAGTATCCGATTCCCCCGGAACTTTTTAACATACACTTTCAAGTGCCCTAGCGGAGACCTGATTGAATGAACTAGCCGAGTTCCGGGTTGATTTAGATTTCGCACCGCTCCTATTCAAAGAATCTGAGGGCCGAATCGGGATCGGAACCCAAGCTGTGGTAATCCCTGTTGACGATCCGAGATTTCGTGAGGTCGGTCGGTTGCAGTCCCACCTGCGTGCCACCCAGGGCAAGCCGTTCTTCTACGGCTGGGACATTCGGCGTACTTGGTCGAGGGAAGAATGGCACCAGGCCGAGGCGGCTTTGCTCGTGCCTTCAACATTTGAGCCGTGCGGCGAGCAATGCGGAACCGTTTACGACGAGTCGAGGGCGTGTAAGTTCTGCGGATGCTGCGCCGAACAAGCTTCTGACCTTGTCCTGGACCTTCGACGCACTCCCAAGTCCAAGGACATAGCACAAACAATCGCAAACGAGGTGATCCTCAGCCAGAGCCTTGCCGAGCGTCTAGTTGACGGAGGATTAACTGGATTCGAGCTCAGACCCGTAAGGCATAAGGCGCGATACCAGGACGACCCGATCGATTTTACAAGGCTCGAATCCGGGAAGGAGTTGCTGGCGAAAGCAGAGCGATCCGGCGCCCGCCACGGCACGTGGCAATTCACGATCTGGCTCAATCGGCCGGAGAACCGGGCTCTTGCCGATGGGGTTGCGGACGAATACGTCGCGAAAAAGTTGAAGGCCGAGGCGAAGCGTCTTGATTCATTACCGGTTTGGTACCAGTTGATAGTCAAGAACCATCGAGTTGAGATTTCCAACAAGACGAGAGTCGGCATTGGGCCGTTCGACGACGACCCTGAGGGGAAGCATCGTTGCCCGCTGGGACACAAAGCCGGCCTAAACGTCCTATCTCAGCTGGCCGTCGAACGATCGAGCCTTCTAGACTTGGATATTCAAACTACCAACCAGTTTGTCGGTACCCGGCGGGGCCTACTCCGGCCTTACCGCTTGATGATCATTTCGCGCAGATTCCTGGATCTGGTGCGTACGGTCAAGCCTCGCGGGACAAAGCTCGAGGTCGTATCGCTTACTTAGCCTAAACTCCGACGGGGAGGGTCGGGGGAGGGTACATCCTGTATCAGCGGCGAACCTGCCACATCGTGTCTGGATCGACGCCAAGAGCATAAGGGTAGCTATATTTGCAGCTTAAGCACAGATTCACCTTTAAGTTCGACGGAAATGGCGATCCGAGGGTCCTTCGCTCGGTGGCGCGCCTTGGGCAGCTGTTCGAGCGACTGGATCGTCGTGACTACTCGGACTTGGTAGAGCGCTTCTTCATCGAGTTCATTTCGAGTCGCCCGGCTTCTCGACACAAAACGCCCGGTGATTGCACGATCCGCCGCGACCTCGAACACCACACGCTCTACTGTAAGATTCCAGTCCGCTTCGGTCGAGACGAAACGTCCAACCCGCAAGCGATCGAAAAGGCGCTGAGCCTCCAACTCCGGAAGGCGTTCGACTCGATCGTAAGAAAACTCCGCCAGTCTGGCTTAGTTTGGCTCGAATGGTCATTTGTCCAGGATACGGGGGAGCTCCTGAACCTCTACGAGCTCGAACTCGACATGCCTGAGCGACAGATTGGGGACAAGGGCAATTCTGTTTCACCGCCGCACGTCGAAGTAGCCCCAACCCAGATCCGACCGCACTACTCTTCGAGTGTGCCCCACAGGTTCTTCACGGCGTGCGGCGCGGGCCGGGTCGAGACCGTAGAGAAATACCTGGACGGCGGCGTCAGTCCTACTGCGCGAGACGAGAACGATCTTACAGGACTGATGCTGGCGTCACGGGCTGGGCGGTGTCGGGTCGCGGGCCTCATGCTTCGAAGGGGCGCTCTCCTCGAGGAGGTGGACTCGTGCGGCCGGACGGCTTTCTTTCACGCCGTGATGTTCGCCAGACTTCGGATGATCGCATTCCTCGCCGCCGCAGGAGCAAGTGTAAACCCGCGGGATGGTTTTGGAATCACACCCCTCGACTTTGCAATGGGAGACTCGCCTCGGAATAGCCGCCTGATGGCGCTTTTGTTGCGCCTTGGCGCCGAAGGAGCAGGCGCCCCTCCTCGGGCGAGAACTGATGCAAACGCATGAATGATGGCGACATTTCTACCGCGTACGACTCTCTTGCGCGGGAAGCCCGCGCCAGAGTTCTGGCCAGGTTGGCCCGCGAACTCACGGCTCTCCTCCGAGGTCTCTACCGTGACGACCCCCAACTGGTTAGTGCACGGTTGCCGAGCGCGGTATATGAGATCAATGAAATTCAGCACGGCATCCTTGGGCTGCTTCTGATCGTGCTGTCGGCGTCCGAACAAGATGTGGCAGGTCCAGCAATAGTTGCCTCAGCACTTCGAGCCTCGCGGGTGACGCATCTAGACACTCACGTTCGAGCCGCCCTTGTACGGGCGATAGAACGCGTTCGCAGTTGAAAAACTGGACTTCGAGAGGATACACCCCGCTGAATCAGACCAGCGGCGAAGGGTGTGGAGGCCAAATTCGGTGAGCTCGGTCTGTGACACGTTCTCGGTTGGG
>DATGIR010000054.1:0-14129 GCA_035295605.1 Fimbriimonadaceae bacterium
ATTCCCGACGCGCTCTTCTGCAGCTCCGTGTAGGGAACTGATGGCGCGGTTCGAAGCGGTCTGGCTGTGCACCCCGCTAGACACAAAACGACCAACAGGGCTACTAGCTTGCTCGGGCTCACCATCCGCCAGCGCCGCCGAAACCACCCCACCAGTTTAACTTCATTGCTTGTACAATCATTGAAAAACTGCTGGGGCGTGGCTCGATCTCCCACGATGGCAGGTCCCAGCCCGCAATTTGGACTGAATCCTGCGCCGAATTTCCACGGACAAGAGCCTGCCAAAACAGTCCACGCCAATCATACCAGGAGCGGTTACAACCAGCCGGTCCTCCAAAGTACGCGGATCCGTCATTTCCCGCTACAAAGCCCGCGTTGTCAAATCCGCTGAGGTCGAGTTTGAAGGCGGCCCCCCACCAAGTCGGTTGGGGCGGAGATGAGGTCATATTCGAGCCCCATTCGTCCGTCTCGTCGGAACCGTGCTTATAACCGTCAGAGCCGCAGACGTCAAGGAACGCAAATTTGTATTGTCCCGGTCGGCTAATCCTCGGAACGGATATTTTTTGCCAGTCCGATGTTACATCATAATTGACTACCCGGACGTTGAAGCCAAATTCCAACTCGTTCATTTCATTAGTAGTGGAAAAGGCGTGGCCCTGCCAGTATAAATAGTTTACGGAAGAACCCAACCACTTCTTCAGCATCGTCGCGTACTGCCTCGATACCCGCATGTTAGCGTATATCGTTAGTTGTGCATAGGGAAAGTTGCCATTTGAGCTTGATAGCGATTTGAGGGAACGACGCACCGAGCTTGCGTAGGCCAAGGCAAAATTCTCCCAGAAGTTCGGGTGAACTGTAACAACTGCCAAGAACTTTGGTGCGGCTCCGACTTTCGTGATTTGAAGCGAGCCCTTGCCGCCGGGCCCCCCAGAGGATGTCGTGGTAAGGGTATAAGTTCCGTCAGGAGCTGGTGATCCGCTTCCGATCTTACCGTCCCAAACCAAGCGAGGTTGTCCGCCAAAGCCATACCAAGTCCGCAGTGCGGAGCCGTTCTCGTCCGTGAGCGTAATCGTGTATCCAGAAGCGGCCCCATTTGCACAAGATGCGGTTTCCACCAAATCCGACGTGTCGGTCTCCTCAATGCCGTCACCGCTAGACATCGTCAATCCATTTAGCGTTGTCAACTGCACTTGCGCGCTCGCAGCACAGGTCGCTACCCCCCAGCTTGATGCGAGCCAGACCATATGGGTGCCGTTCGCGAGTTGAGTCGTATCGAGGGACAGGGATATTACCCCGGCTGAATCACCCGCCTCGGCGTTGGCGGTGGCCGTTCCGACGCGCAATCCATCGGCATAGACATCGTACGCCGATTGCAAGAGATTCGGGTTTGTTGCTAATAGAGTAACCGTGCCGTTCACTGTTCCGGTGGGCACACTTGTCCAAGTGACTGCCGCGGGTCCAGAAGCGCCTGTTGGCGGGGAAGGGGCTCCTTGAGCCAAGCGCGTTCCGTCAGAGCACTCAAGAGAAACGGTGTACACATAATTGACTCCAGGCGTGGTCGACGTATCAACGAAACTATTCGTACTTGTGGAAACCGTTAGCATCGGAATCGCAGGACCATTGTTGGCGCTGCGATACACCTGATATCCGGAGACAGTTTGACCGAATATGTTTAGCTCCGTTGCCGGCCATTGCACCCAGATCCCACCGTTGCCACCGATGGCTGTTGCGCTCGGAGTTGGTAGCTCTGAAGGGGAATTGGCGGAGGCGACCTTTGCACATTGACACCAATTGCCGTCAGAGCCATACACGAATCCCACGTCGATACCTGATACCTGCCCGACAGAAACTTGGAAGCTGACGGACTTCTGACCGGCAGGGACTGTCACTGAGTTCGGGCACGACAGATTCGGATCCGGCGTCCAGAGAGTGATTGTCAGTGGTGATGTGGTCGTCATGCTCAGTTTGGCAGTAGCGGTCACCGTTCCCGGTCCGACCAGAAAGTCGGGTTGCGCCGTGATTTGCCGCAGGTACGGCGTGCTTCCCGGGGGAGGTCCGACGGGAGTAGTTGCGGAAGCTACGTTCGAGAACGCCGAAGAACCGCCAGCGTTGAAGGCATAGACGCGGTAGTCGTAGGCAGTGCTTGCCGTGAGTCCCGTGTCGGCGTACGTCGTCGCCGAGCGACCCAAGGCCGCCACATTGGACCACTCATTCTGCCCGTGGAGCGATCGCTGAACTTCGACTCCGGTTTGCGTGAGGTCATTATTTGTCCAGTTTAGATCGATCTCATCAAAGTCGGTTGCAACCGCAACCAAACTCGATGGCGCTGCCGGCGGCGGCGGATTCGGCGTCGTCACCTGGGCAAGATTTGACAGCGGAGAGTAGCCACCGGCCGCATTCCACGCGTAGACGTAGTAGGCATACGATGTGGCGCCCGAAACGGAGTTGTCCTGGAATGCGGTCACCGAGCCAGGTACTTGTCCCGCGAAGTAGAAGCCGCCGGAGCCCGTTTGACGAATGATGGTGTAGAACCCGATGTTCGGCGTGCTTGCGCCCCAACTCAAGTTAACTTGGTCGTAGGCAGTCGCTGTGGCCACTAGGTTGGAAGGGGCGGTCGGAGGGCCGGCAAGCGTGGTCACCGAAGCGGTAAAGCTGAAGTTCTCTCCATAGGCATTGAAGGCACCGATTCGATAGTAGTAGGTTGTCAAAGCCGACACGGTCGTATCTTGGCAGTTGGTCGACCCCGGCAAGAGGGTCTGAACAGTCATCCAGGTCGCACCGTCAAGCGACCGTTGAAGGTGGAGACCAGCCTCGTTGACGCCGCTGTCGTTCCATGTGAGGTTCACCGCCGGGCCTGAGACCGGTGTAGCGATCAGGTTCGTCGGTGCGTCCGGAGGCACATTCGGCGTCGTCGCACTGGCTACGTTTGACCACGCGGAGTTGAGGTCAGCAGACGCCCGGACACGATAGTTGTAAGCAGTGGACGGGGAAAGGCCGCCGTCGGTGTATGCGGCTACGGTCCCGGGGTAGATCGTCAACGGAACTGTGCCGACGGTTCGCCATTTTCCACCGGGGGACAACTCCCGCTGGACTTCGTACAACATCGAGGATGGGTTGTTTGCCATCCACGTAAGCCTTATCTGAGTTCCCGAGACGGGGGTTGCAAGGAGATTCGTGGGCGCATTCGGCGGAGTCCAGCTCCAGCCTGTGTTGATCGCCAGCGACTCTTCGCCCGGAAAGGCGATTCCGTCTTGGATACCGTAGAAGTACGTGGTCGCGTTTACGGCATAGCCCCCTGCCGCGGTGATGTGGGCGCCCGGGTATGTGGAAATTTGTGCCGCTGAGTACCCGGACGAGCCCACTTGCGTGAAACTTGAGGCGGGAATCAGAGTGCCGTCGAGCGTTGCCAGCCCGACCCCCGAGTTTGCCACAACCAGATTGACGTAGTAGCAATAGTCAGGATATACGTATTGCCACGCCTGGTTGACGGGCGACACAAAAGTGACCGATGAGAGATATTGGTTCGTCCCGGCGAGGATCGTCATACACGGGTCAGCGATTCCGTTTCCGTCCGCAGAAGAGCCCTGGGAGATTTGCGCGACAAGAACCGGCTTGTCGGCCGTGAGATAGCCAGGCGCGGAGACGAATTCGTCAATGCACTGCCCACGTCTCAGAACCGCGATCACCGTCCCATTCAGCCAGACCGTCGTGTTATTTCGCACCCCAACGACGCGGATGTCGTCACCCCCCATCCGAGTTGCGTAGGGGGTGATGATATACGAGTTCCACAAGCGATCAACGCTCGGGATCTGCTCGGTCAGGGGATTAGCCTGTGGAGCTCCGATCGGAACATAGGCGCCCTGTGCACCGCCAAAAACTACGACGTTGTTGTCTGAGGTGATCGTTGTCCCGGTTAGGTCACTCCCGACGGTAGGCTCCATGAGCTCATAGGCTTGGCCAGTGCTGAGTGTGACGGTGAACGGAACTCCCGCAAGATGGCTTCCGCAGTCAACGCTTGGCGTGATCGTCGCGGTTGTATTATCGGCAACAGCGACTATGCTGAACCGGCCCGAGCCGTAGCTAACTCCCTCTTGCTGCATGGCTTGCGTCGGGTAAGCCACGACAACATAGTTGTTTCCAACGTTAGCCGATGGCATGGCCATGAAGCCCTCGCTCATGTATGGCAGCCAGTCAGAGGCTTGAACTTGAACTGGCGCGCCCGCGACGACGTGGACCGCACTATTCTCGATTCCGTCCATCGTGCTCATCTGGCAAGAAGCTGGCACGGTAACGGTGGCAAGACCGCCGCCAGAAGGGATCGAGAACGAGGCCGAGTAGCTTAGACCCGGCACGGTTACGGTCCCAGTCGTTTGGGTGATGCCACAAATCTGGACAACCAGTTCCCGGACAGGTTGCCAGTCCTGCAACAGTGGCCCGCTTGCGGGGAAGGCAAACCAAAAGTCGGTGCCCGCAGACTCGGTCCCCCCGTTTCCTCCGCCGCCCGAACCGCCTCCGGATTGACCCCCAGCGTCCGCGGTCACGCCTAATAGGCGGAGAATTGGTGAACTGCTGGTGTTACTCCTCGGTCGGAGCCCTTGGTGAAACTGTGGCTGATTTTGCAATCGGCAAAGACGCCCGGCCGAGAAGAGTGCGCTTACTGGGTCCTTGCCCGATTGGCTGCTACCCGAAGAGCTTGAGTCCGAGGCCATATGACGTGCGCACATGATGCTTGTTATAGGAAGCACTGAGCTTCGTGCCAAAACCGAAGTCATGAGGGTCGCTAAAGTCGTAGTGACGCACAGGCAGAGCCATGCAATTCGTTGCATAAGCGACGAGTTCGCAGGATTCTTGCCAAAAGCAGTCGGAGGGGGGCCCAAACCAAATGAACTCGCCTAAATGCCGGTACCGTCAGAGGCCTTAGATTCAACGAGCCAAGGAGAATCCGCAGACAAAGCCTAAGGGCCAAGACGACGAAATGCGTACTCGTCTGGTCAAAGGAGCGTTAGAAGCATTTGAGGCGGGAGCAGCGGTGGCGAACGCACCTGCCGAGGCAACTGCCATGGCTCGACACGGGATCGAGATGTGAACGCCCCGCCGGCAGTAAGCCCTCCTCGTGAGTCGACATCGTGAGTGTGCCTTCGTCGTGAGAGCGACGGCTGGTACATTTCGCGGCCACCAACAGCGCTTGCGCATGGCCCAAACTTGCTCTTCTGGCTTACCAGCCGTCTCTCAAATGTCTCTCAAATGGAGGAGCGGTTCTGAGACGTCCTGAGACGTCTGGAGACTCAAAACGCATCCCCCAGGTTCAAGAAGAAATCCCTCCGGAGGAAGAAGTCGGGGGTTCGAGTCCCTTCGAGCGCGCCACTTTCTGAGCCTATGTGTCGGAACGCTAGTCGTTGAGAGCGACTCAATTTGCATGCAATGGCACGACGTCCGCCAGCGCAGGGGCGAAGTTGCCCCGCAATTCGGGGCTGAAATCTAGCAGGAAGACCCACCCAAGATCCGGATCGTCCCAAGCTCGGTATTCAAGCCGATAGGAACGAACTGAGCCTTCGTGTGGGATGTCGATAGTGGTGTTGAAGGATTCTGGACAGGCGACGAGAGCTCGGTTCCGCGGCAGATAAGGGTCCCGGGCGGGTAGCCCCGCGAGTTCCAAAATTCGGCCTCCCGCCTCCCACGCGGCGAGGGAACAGCCGGGGTATAGCCCGAACGCCGCCCAGGCACGTGTCGAGCACGAAAGCACGATCTGCCTTCGGCTCACCAATAAGCGGACATGGGACTCGATCCCCTCGGGCGATCTCAATTCTTGATCCAAACTGGTGATTTGGGTGGTCATCCGAGCGACGCTTGACGCCATGGCGGCAACCGCCAGAATCCGTGACCCAATCCCCTGCTTCGCCCGCAGCCTGCTCCACAAGGTCGTGACTGTTCCGACGCTGATACCTAACTCTTTGGCAATCTCCTTGTCGCTCAAACCTCCAGCGGCGAGAAGAATGAGTTGAGTTTCGCGTCCCGAAAGGCTTCGCAAGCCGCGCAGTTGGTTCGTGGCGCAAAGGCTCTTCATCGTGCCCCCTTTAGGAACGGTTCATCGAGTGGCCCGGGTTCGCACGGTGCGCAGTCCCTTATCGCCTCGCAGATTTGGACGATCGAGCGCGCATGCACGTGGATAAAGTCGGGGTCGAGATTTTCCTCTCGGACATCCGCCCGCGTGAGAATCTCGATCTGTTCAAGTAGGTATTTGCGGCAATGGTCCATCAAACTGAGTTCCGATCCGTCGCGATTACGTGTAGAGAATTGCCTGTAAACTTAGCTTGATTTAGTCCCGACTTTTTTGGATTCGCGTCCTTACGAGTCCCGACTTCTCGGTCGTTGGCGCCCCCACAGTCCCGACTTTTCAGATGTTTGAGGCCGACCGGCGGAGACGTGTTCAGCCGGATTTTGTGGCGAGGCCAAGAATCTCGCCTAGGACCACCGCGAGGCGGTTGAGGTGATCGGCGTCCGGGCTTTCGGGCGTGGCGAGGGGCAGAGTATCGGCGAGGAGCACCCAGCCGCCGCCGGGGACGGCAAGTACCTTGACCTTCGCGCGAGTGACGGAACCGTCCGCATGAAGGTATCGATGCTCCGAGCGAAGTTGAACGCCGGAAGCCAATGCCTTCTCCCATTGCGCCTCTACAAGCGGCCGGTCATCGGGATGGACCGCGTCAGTCCAAGAACACTCGGAAGCGGTCGAACCCGTGATCCGAGCGTATGCGGCGTTGTTGTAGAAGTTGCCGGTAGTGGGGTCGCAGTAGGCTACGCCTTTCTCCGACACATCCGCCGCCATGCGCAATCGGCTCTCACGCTCGGAAGCAACTCTTTCGCGGTTGTGCAGTTCGTGAATATCCGTGGCCGCCGCGACCACCATCGTAACTTCGCCCGAATCACCGAAAATGGGGACGGTTCGAATGAGATGCCACCGATACTCGCCGCCTGCCCGCCGAAGCGGCGCCTCACGCTCGAAGGTCGTCGCAAGGACTTGGGCGGCAGTGGCTTCCTTTCGGACCGCTTCGAAGAATTCGGCCGGGACGAGCTTGCTGAAGACCTCTTCCCAAGTTTTTCCGGTGATCGCGTCGGCCGAGGAACCCACATAAGCCCGAAACCGCTCGTTGAAATAGGTGAATCGCCCGGCATGGTCCATCTCCCAGATGAGCATCGGGACGAGACCGAGGATCTCCTCGAGGGCTGCGCGCTTGGCGTCCGCATCCGCGATTAACCGGCCCAATTCGCCCAGAGCCTGGTCCTCCGATCGTCGCCGGCTGACCTCTGCGATGACCTCGGCGCGGGTCTCTTTTCCGATCCGGTCGCGAATGCGTTCCCAATAGGTTCGCACCGTGTGAATGCTGATCCCAAGGGTTGCCGCGATCTCCTTGTCGGTCAGCCCGGCCATTGACAGGGATAGGATGTTCTCTTCGCGCGATGGGAAACCGGGCCCGGGTGCCATCGGCCCTATAGTAGCCGAGTTCGCCCTTGCATCGAAGCCGCGACGGCTCTACAAGCGTTACATCAGGTCGCGCGATGCTGTTAACGAGATTCGTTTACACGTTCAGTGCGACATTCCGGGCACCGATAGCTGCCGACTCGTTAGGAAGGAAATCGCGCACTCAGTCGCGGCCATTCATGATGAACAAGGATGCTACCTTTATGAAGACTTTTCGAAACTTACCACTGGCAGTCAAGCTCGCTATCGGCTTCGGATGCTGCGTCTTAATGTTGCTCGCCGTCTGTGGCGTGTCGCTAGTAGGAATGGGGCGTATGAACGCCTCGACGAGTGAAATCACTTCTCCATCCGGGCCAATGAAAGGCGTTCAGCTCGTTGCTGAAATGCGTGCCAACTTTCTACGAGCCCGCCAACGAAATTCGCGAATGCTCTCCAACGGAAAGCTTGACTACGAGAAGGGCATCGCGGAAGCCAATAAATTCACAGCGGCCTTTCAAGAGGCGATGTCGAGGTACGAGAAGCAGGCTGCATCTAGCGAAGACCAGCAAACTGTTGCGAAGTTAAAGCAGGTTGTAACCCACTACGACACCGGTATCGAGTCCATTCGCAGACTGTTTGTCGACGGAAAGTCTAAACAAGCAGCGGCCCTCTTCTACGACGGCGAGGTGTTCCGGGACTTCACTGCGCTAATGGACACTTTGGATAAGCTCATGGACCTCAATGCGAACGACGGCGAGCGGCTATCGAAGCTTAGCGCTGCCGAGTACGGGGCTAGTTCCAAAAAGCTACTGGCCATCGGCGCCGTTGCTGTATTACTCGCCATCGTGTTCGCGGTCGGCATCACGCGACAAATCACCCACGCGGTGGCCGAACTGAGCGAAAAGCTCCTGCTCGTGGAGTCTAATTGTCTGACTCAACTGGGCCAAGGCCTCACCGCAATTGCCGAGGGCGACCTGACTTTGGAGGCGCAAGCAACCACAACGCCGATAGCGGTCAACAGCAAGGACGAACTCGGCAAGCTCGCGGTGACGTTCAACTCTCTCTTGGCAAAGACCCAACAGGCCATCAGCGACTACGGTAAGTGCCGATCGAGCCTCACCCAGTTGCTTCGACAGGTGAAGGGCGCTTCGGCTCAGGTTTCTACGGCGTCTAACACCCTTGCCGCAACCGCGGCGGAGGTAGAAGCCGCGGCCGGAGAAGTGAGCGCCTCGATGCAGCAGATCGCGCTTGCCACCCAGCAGGCCGCCCGGGGGGCGTCCGAGGTAGCGACCGGCACCACGAACCAGGCAAAGTCGTTGGCAACGAGTTCTCAAGGCGTTCAGACGCTAGCCGAGGCGATTCAAGGCGTGGCGCGAGATGCCGCGTCCGCATCGGAGGCGGCGAACACAGCCGGCGAGGCGGCAACCCGTGGCACAACCGTGGTCGAGCAGTCCATGAAGGGAATGAAGGCGATCAGCGGCACCGTCTCTCAGTCCGCCAAAGTTATTCACACGCTTGGCGAATCCAGTCAGAAGATTGGCGCAATCGTTCAGACGATCAGCGAAATAGCGGAGCAAACCAACCTCCTGGCGCTCAACGCGGCGATCGAGGCTGCCCGGGCGGGAGATGCTGGGCGCGGCTTCGCTGTAGTTGCCGATGAGGTGCGCAAGCTGGCCGAGCGGTCGGGACGGGCGACCGAGGAGATCGGCACGCTGATCGGCGAGATCCAATCGCAGACCAGCGCCGCCGTCACCGCGATGGAGGCCGGGACAAAGGAGGTCGAGGCACAGGGTGAGGTGGCCAGTCTTACTCAAGCCGCGTTCGACGAAATTCAGACGGTTTTCAAGTCGGTATTGGCCGGAGTGGAAGATATTCGAGGAGCGACCGCGGAAATGTCGGCCGCATCCGAGGAGGTAGCCCGCTCGATCACCGAAGTCGTATCGGTGGTGGAGGAGTCCAGCGCCGCGGCTGAGGAGTTATCGGCATCCTCAGAGGAGGTCTCCGCTTCCGTCGACACCGTCGCGAGCGCGGCCGGTCAGCAGTCGGCTTCGGCACAGGCCCTGGTTTCTTCCTCCCAGGAACTCCAGGCCCTCTCCAAGACGCTGTCCGAAGCTGTCGCCGCATTCAAGATGGACGATCATGCCGGACGAAACGACGGGCCTTCGCCCATGTTGAGGGCTGCCTGATGGCCCCCGATTTTGCGGTCGTCTCGGCACGGGCTTGGAAGTTGGCGGAAATCTCCCGGTGGCTCAACGCAGATCGGTGGCTAGAGGCGCCTGGAGTGGCGGACTCGAATCCGAGTGACCTTGAACGTAGGGCGCTGAGAGCCTCACTCGAGGCGACCCTCACCAGCATCGAAGAGATGCGGTCGGCGACCGCTGAGCTCTCCGCGTCCTACATGGAGGTTGCCCGCTCGATCAGCGACGCGGTTTCGGCCATGGAAGTGTGGAGCACGGCAGTCAATGAGATCCCGGCCTCCTCGATTGAGGAGACCGGGGGAAAGGGCGATGGGTTCTCCGATCCGGAAGGGGCTGACTGATGGCTGCACAAGGGAGCGCGATGAAGCCGAACGACGGAACCCAGCGTCAGTACGTCGTGCTCGAGCTTGCGGATGAGCTCTACGGCGTCGATATCGAGCACGTCAACACCGTGTTGATGCATCAGGAAATCTGCCCGGTGCCGGGCACGCCCGGGTACATGAAGGGAATCATGAACCTTCGCGGCAAGGTCCTTCCGGTTATTGATCTACGGGAAAGGCTTCTGTTGCCGCCTAGGACCACGCCTGATTCACGGATCGTCATCCTGAACGTCGCTGGTGCGTTCGCGGGCATGATTGTCGACGGAGTCTCGGAGGTGGTCGCACTTCCTCCGGGAGCGACCGAGCTGACGGAGAATGTCCTCTCCAGCCCAGCCGCCCTTTGTATCTCCGGAGTCGCCAGACTCTCCGGAAACGGATCGGCGCGCGCCAAGCACGGTCAGTTCCTGCTTCTGTTGGACGTTATGGAGCTTTTAGACTCAATCCCCTCAGACACCTGCCCCCAGGCAAGGGCAGCGTAACCACTCAAAACGCCCCGGGCCGGCGGAATGTGCCGGTCCCGGGGCGCCAGGCGCGATTGGGAGCCTAAGGCCGGATCGACTCGACAACCAGCTGCTGAGCCTGGCGGAGTTTGCTGGTCCGGGTCTCGAACTCCTGCTTTGCCTTGTCCATTTGATCCTTGATCCGTGCGCGCTCGCGCATGTTCGCATCCTTCAGCTGCTTTTCCATGGCCTCGCGTTTGGCGGCCCATTCCGCGGCGAGCTTCTTCGCGCGGGATGCGGCTTGCGCGCGGGTTTCATTGAGCGACCTTTCCACCGATGAGATGCGCGCTTGAACCCTTGCCCGGGTTTCGCCGGTCGCTGCGGCGAAGTCCTTCTTCAACTCCTTCAGCTCCTCTTCGAATTCGGCATGCTCGCGGGCCAGTTGGTCTTCCACCACTTCGTGTCGCAGTCGACGTAGCACGATGCCGCCCCGCTCCGCGATCGTCAGGTCTACGGGGGTCACCCATGTCTCCTCAATGTCCGCCACGACGGCTACCTTTCCGGGAGTGATCGCTTCGCGAACCTGCTCGACGAAGCCGAAGTCCACGTTTTCGCGAACCACGTCGGAAGTTGCTCCGACGAGTGTGCCGGTTGCGGCGCCGACCGCGACACCGACAGGGCCTCCGAGAACCCCTACCAACGCGCCTACGAACATGCCGAGGAACGTTCCCGTCGGGGCGCCATCCGGAGCCTTCAACGTGCGGGGTTCCCCGAGCGCATCCTTGGCGACTACGGCCGCGTCGTAGAGCGTTATGTCGCCGTTGCGATGCAGGTCCTTCAGAGCCGTGAGTCCGTTGAACGCATCATCTTCGCAGTCGAAGATCGCTACAAGTGTCTTGTTCATTGTCTTTCTCCTTCGAGGCGGCGCGGGCGCCGCCTGGTCGTTTCGGGCCACATGAGTGGACCGGGTCATGCCTGTTGGCGTGCGTCGAGGCTCATCGGGCCGGCGCCGAACTGAGTAATCAGCAGCGCGCCGCCGATGAGCGCCAGGTTCTTCATGAACATGGTCAGTTGGAACGTCATCGCCTCTTTGTCGGGCGCCGCCCAGAACTGATGCATCATCAGCGTGACCGGCAGCAGGAACAGCACCAAGGCCCAAGCGCCAAGCTTCGCGCGGTAGCCGAGCAGGATGCTGAGCCCTCCGGCGAGCGCGAGTAATCCCGAGGCGGGGACGGCGATCGACGCAAGCGGCACGCCGTGCGAGGCCGCCATCTCGATCATCTTGTGCGAGAAGTGCATCGGCGCCGAAGCGATGAAGATCGCGGCGAATAGGGCTCGCCCCAGCACGATCGTCACCGAGCTCAATGCGATCTCTTCACTGAGGCCCGCCGATTTTGTCGTTGTGTTCGCTATCATGTTCAATCCTCCCTGGTTGAGTTGCGAATCAATGAAACCACAGTTCTTATGAACGAGTAGTCACCAATAATTCATTCTTATTGATCAATCGTTCATAATAGCGAGTCATAAGTGGACGTCTTATCAAGTTTCTTGTCGTCGGTGCACTTGGCGAGCGAGATCTACCTGTCGGTCGAGATGAGCGCTCCCTGGGGGGTGTCTTTCCCGGACCAGCCGGACCGGGCGCTTTTTTACGTGCTCTCGCGCGGAAGCTGCTACATCGAGGTCGAGGGCGAAAAGGGGCCGCTTCCGCTTGTCGGTGGAGACCTCGTCATGCTGCCTGGCGGGTCTCCTCACACGATGCGAGACCGGCCGACCACGCCCGTCACGCCAGTCGAGCAGGTGTTGACGTTAGGCGCCTACGACGACGAAGGCGTATTTCGGCAAGGCGGGGGCGGCGAGACGGCATCCTTGATCGTGGGGCGCTTCCGGTTTGAGAACCACGCGGCGATTCCGCTCCTATCGTCGATGCCAAGGCTCATGCGCATGAGGGACGAGGTCGCACACTCGGTCCCCGGCCTTGCCGCAACGCTCCGCCTGCTCTCCGCCGAAACGAACTCAACCCTTCCCGGCAAGGACATCCTGATGGATCGGCTAGCCGACGTCCTTTTCGTTCAGATTCTGCGCGCGTTCGTTGCGCACGAGGAGCGAGAGGGGCGGCCCTACGAGAGCCGCGCCGGGCTGATACAGGCGCTCATGGACCCCGAGCTTTCGAAGGCGCTGGCGCTGATGCACAAGAAGCCGGAGCATCCCTGGACCGTGGCCGAGCTAGCCCACCGGGTTGGGATGTCGCGCACGGCCTTTGCGGTACGGTTCAAGGCGAAGGCGGGTGTGGGTCCGCTCGAGCATCTGACTCAGTGGCGAGTTCAGACGGCGTGCGAGCTGCTTGGCGAGGGCCAAAGGAGCCTGGACGAGGTGGCTTGGCGCGTAGGCTACGAGTCGGCGGCGGCGTTCAGCAAGGCGTTCAAGCGGGAGACGGGTGTCGCTCCCGGGGCATTTCGCCGGGAGAGGGGCTGGCGGCGGCAAGCGCACGGGCCCTAGCCCCGGCTTTTCGAACGAAGACATGATGCTAACCACACGCAACTCTTTTGACTGGCTAAGTCGCCTGGGATTCGGTCTCGCTCTCGCCGCCACCGCCGGCGCACAGACGATTCGCATCGATCTGCACGGCAAAACCTCCAAACGGTCGGCGATGTGGAACTTCAGCGTGGGTTCGGATCGCGCGAAGATCTTCTTAAGGAGCGAGCACCAACGAGACCTCAAGGCCCTTCAGGCTTCCGTAGGGTTTCGCTACCTCAGGTGCCACGGCATCTTCAACCAGGAGATGGAGATCGTGACGCGACTGGCGGACGGCACGCTCCGCTACGACTGGTCGAACGTCGACAAGTTCATCGATCATCTGCGGGATGCGAAGCTTCGCCCCTTCGTCGAGTGCGGCTTCATGCCCGAAGCCTTGGCGAGCGGGCGGCAGACCATCTTTTGGTGGAAAGGCAACGTGACGCCACCCGCCTCCCAACTGGAGTGGGCCGAGTTCATCGCCGCCTTTGCCCACCACGAGATCGAGAGGCGCGGAAAGAACGAAGTTCGAAAATGGTTCTTCGAAGTCTGGAATGAGCCAAACCTCACGGGCTTCTGGACGGGGGGCCGGGAAGGCTACTTTCAACTCTACGCCACCACCGCGAAGGCGCTAAAGGCCGTCGATGCCAAGCTGAAGGTCGGCGGACCGGCAACGGCGGGAATGGGCTGGATTCCCGAACTGCTCACGTTTTGCCGGGATCGCAAGGTCCCGATCGACTTCATCGCCTCGCACAGCTACGCGGCCACCCAAGGGTTCCTCGATGAGCACGGCAAGGGTGGGGGCACAGTGCTGGTGACAGGACCAGAAACCCTGTTCGCGGAGTTCTCCCGGGCGCGCCACGATATTCAGAAGAGCAGTTTCCCGAAGCTTCCGCTCTTCATCACCGAGTGGGGTCCGAGCTACTCCCCCCGGGACCCAATTCATGACAGCTACGTGTGCGCACCGTTCGTTTTGGAGAAGCTGAGGCAGTGTGAGGGCGTCGTCGACGGAATGTCCTATTGGGCATTTACCGATCAGTTCGAGGAGCCCGGCCCGCCGAGCCGGCCGTTTCACGGCGGCTTCGGCTTGATGAACGTCGACGGCTTACATAAGCCTGCATTCTTGGCCTATCAGTTCTTGGCGA
>DATGIR010000055.1:0-7505 GCA_035295605.1 Fimbriimonadaceae bacterium
CCATGCAGTACCTCGCGCCCTTCGCCGCCTGCGCCATCGGCGAGTTCTTCCGCGACTCCAAGCGCCACGCCCTGGTCATCTACGACGACCTCTCCAAGCACGCCCAGGCTTACCGCGCGCTTTCCCTGCTCCTCCGCCGCCCGCCGGGCCGCGAGGCATACCCCGGCGACGTCTTCTACCTTCACTCGCGCCTGCTCGAGCGTGCGGCCAAGCTCTCCGACGAAAAGGGCGGCGGCTCGCTGACCGCGCTGCCGATCATCGAGACCCAGTCGGGCGACGTTTCGGCTTATATTCCGACCAACGTCATCTCGATCACCGACGGCCAGATCTACCTCGAGCCCGACCTCTTCTTCGCCGGCGTTCGCCCCGCGATCAACGTGGGTATCTCGGTTAGCCGTGTGGGTGGCAACGCCCAAATCAAGGCGATGAAGTCGGTCGCCGGCCGCCTCAAGCTCGAGATGGCCCAGTTCCGCGAGGTGCAGGCGTTCAGCCAGTTCGCAAGCGACCTGGACAAGGCGACCCAGATGCAGCTCATCCGCGGCCAAAGGCTCACCGAACTGCTGAAGCAGGACCTTGCCAGCCCGATCACCGTCGTGGACCAGGTCATCGCGATCTTCGCCGCCGGTCAAGGCCACCTGGACGACCTGACCAACGACCAAGTAAAGCCATTCGAGGCCGGCGTGGTGAAGCACGTCCACGAGAAGTATCCGGACGTGGTCGAATCGATCAACACGAACAAGGCGATCACGCCGGAAGCGGAGGCCGCGCTGAAGACGGCGGCGGCGGAGTACAAGGCCACGTTCAAGTAAATGGCGACGCTTAAGCAGATTCGGAGCCGGATTCGTACGGCGAAGAATATTCAGCAGATCACTCGAGCGATGAAGCTCGTGGCGGCCGCACGCCTCAAGCGCGCGACCGACCGGGTGCTCGAAGCGCGCCCCTATGCCGACAAGCTCAAAGCCGTGATGGGCTCCATCGCGAGCGCCGGCGACCTCCCGAGCCACCCGCTCATGGAGAAGCGGCCCGTCAAGAACATCGGCGTGATCGTGATCACGTCGGACCGTGGCTTGGCCGGCTCGTACAACACGAACGTGATCCGCAAGACCGCCGATTTCATTCGGGAGCAGTCCGCCGACGTCGCGTTAATCGCCGTCGGCAAGAAGGGCTCGACCTTCTTCTCCAAGCGCAAATACAACGTGCTCCAGTCTTTGTCGGTGCCCTCTTCCGGCGCGCGCCTTTCGGACGCGCTCGAGGTTTCGATGATCGCCAGGGAGAAGTTTGAAGCCGGCGAGTTGGACGCGATCTACGTCTGCTACGCGAAGTTCTACTCCCCGATCCGCCAGGTGCCGCAGGTGGTCCAGTTGCTGCCGATCGAGCCGGTCGCCGGCGACGCCGGCGGCGAGGCCGCGGCCTTCGACTTCGAGCCGGACGCCGAGTCGCTCTTGGAGACCCTCCTTCCCCGCTACTTCCGCACCCTGGTTTGGCAGGCGATGGTGGAGAGCACCGCGAGCGAGTTCGGCGCCCGGATGACGGCGATGACGAGTGCGACCGACAATGCGGGCAAGATGATCAACGAGCTCACGCTGAAGGCGAACCGGGAGCGCCAGGCCTCGATCACCAAGGAGATTCTGGAAGTGGTCGGCGGCGCCGAAGCCCTCGCCGGCTAACTTCTGGCAGTCACGTTCTTGCAACTGGGTACAACCCAACGTAATGAACGCCGAAATCAAGAGACGGTTCGACGATCTCGAGCGGCGCCGCGTGGCGATGACGGCCAAGGTCCGTGCGATGACGCCCGAGCAGCAAAATGCTCACCCCGACCCGAAGGCGTTCTCCGCCCTCGAGGTCATCAAGCACTTCTCCCTCGCCGAGAACGGCAACCTCCAGTTCCTGCGCAATACCGCGCCCTCATCGCTCCAGGGCCAGAAGCCGAAGCTGCGGTTCATGTACCACAAGGTGCTGAAGGGTCTCAAGGACCCGAGCAAGATGATGGCCACCCTGCCCTACATGGTTCCCAGCGGGGCGCTCAACATCGAGGACGCCGACCGCTCGTGGGAAGCGGCGCGAGCTGAACTTGCCGCGTTCCTGGAGCCGGTCGACGCGCAAGACGATGCGTTCTGCAAGTTCATGTTCCTCTTTGGGCTAGGCTCGGCCGACGACTACCTGGCCCTCATGGAGGCCCACATGAACTACCACGAAGCGAGATTCCCCAAGGTCTAGGTCTTCAGGTTTTCGGGCTTTCAGGTTTTCAGGTCCTCAGGTCCTCAGGTCCTCAGGTTTTGGGGTTTTCAGGTTTCCATCCTCCAACCTCCAACCTCGATCCCCCACTCACAACACTTGCTTCGCGCCGACTAAGCTCGGCTCGCTCATGAGGCGGTCCAGGGTGGCTTCGTCCGCCTCGCGGAACATTTGGGCGAGGGAGTCGAATTCGGTCGAGTGGGCAGCCCGAAGCTCCCGGCGTAGTCGCCCCTCCAGGAACTTCACCTTCTCCGCCGGGCTCTCGAAGGCGAGGCCCGGCACCGGGCAGGGGCGGTTGTCCTTCAGGGCGACCATCGTCACCCGGGCCGTGTTCGTGTGGCGCCGGGTGCGGCGCAAGATGTCCTCCGCGAACACTTCGATCGTCACCTCCACGCTCGTCCTGCCCGCATAGGTCACGGTGCCCACGAACGTCACGAACTCCCCCACCTCGATCGGCTCGTGGAAGTCGACGCGGTCGAAGCTCGCGGTGACGCACACGTTCTCGGCAAACCGTGAGGCGGTGGTGTACGCACAAAGGTCGAGCAGGCTGAGGATCGAGCCGCCGAAGACTTTGCCAAGAAAGTTCGCGTGCCCCGGCGTCATCACCTCGGACATCTCGACGCGCGTGGAGGCGACGGTCTTGGTAGGGCGCGCCGACATCTACGCGGCCCCGACGATCTTGGCGAACTCGGCGGGATCGAGGCTCGCGCCGCCGACGAGCCCGCCGTCGATGTCCGGCATCGCGAACAGCTCAGCCGCATTCGACGACTTCACGCTGCCCCCGTAGAGGATCCGGGTGCTGCGAGAGACCTTTGTGGAGACGGCAACCTTCAGGTGAGAACGGATGAAGCCGCTGATGCGACTCGCTTCCCCGCTGTCGCAGACCTTGCCAGTGCCGATCGCCCAAACCGGCTCGTATGCGAGAACCAGGGGCTGCAGTTCCTTCGACGTGAAGCCATGCAGCGCGCCGCGAAGCTGGCGCTCGATAACCGAGTCGGTCATTCCCGAGTCGCGCTCGGCCTGGGTCTCCCCGCAGCAGAGGATGGGGGTGAGGCCGGCCTTCAGAACCGCGGCAAGCTTGAGGTTCAACGTGGCGTCCGTCTCCGAGAAGTACGGCAGCGTCTCCTCCGGCACCTCGAGTTTGCCGAAGCGGCCGCGCCGTTCGCTGTGGCCGAGGATGCAAAAGCTTCCCCCCGCATCCTTCAGCATGGTCGGGCTGACGAGGCCGGTATAGGCGCCGGATTCGAGCCAGAACGCGTCCTGTCCGCCGACCATGACGTCGGTGCCGTACAGGCTCTCGGCGACGGCCACCAGCCCCAGATAGGGCGGAGCAACCCCGACCTCGGTTTCCGAACCAATCAATTGGTGCTCAACATAATTCCAGCACCAGTCGTCCGCTTCAGCCACGGTCTTGTTCATCTTCCAGTTGCCGACGACGAGCTTACGACGCATCGGCTAGGTGTTTACCATTTAAGGCTTGGAGCGCGGGTGCCCTCACCCGCGGACGACCGTCGGCTCTACCGTCACTTCAACTTTCCCCCGCACCGCGTTGGTGATGATGCAGTAGCCGTCCGCCTTGTGCGCCAACTCCTCCGCGGCCGAGACCTGCTCGTCCGAGGCCGAAGCCTCCAGCGTGACCACCGGGCGAACGGTAATCGACTTGTACACCAGGTTCAGCCCGTTCTGCTCCACCACGCCGGTCGCCGAGACGTCGAACTCGGCTACCGGCAGCTTGCGGTTGGCGGCGATGATCCCGAAGGTGATGCTGTAGCAGGCGGCGATGGCGGTGGTCAGCAGCTCTTCCGGGTTCGTTCCTTCCCCGGTGCCCTGATATTCGGCGGGAACGGCGAGCGCAAAGGTTGTTCCGGAGTTCTCGGCGACGGCGGCGCCGTGCCCTTCCCGGCCACCGGCCCATTCGAGGGTGACCGGATACTCATGGAAGTTTGGCATGGCTCACCAGTTTATCGTTTCCCTCGCGGGCTTTCGGTTTCCGTCGGGGCCGACATCGTCGCGACGGGATCGTCAAAGCTTGCGCAACGGCAGCTTGTGGCCTTCGCCCCTTCGGGCGGGGGTGCTGCGGCTGGAGCAATGCTCGCCGAAAACGCGGCCGTCGCCTTCATCAGTAAAATCACGGCACCACATGGAATGTGAATGTGCCGGACTTACCGTGAGTCCCCCCGGGGCAACGAAGAAACTACGGTCGAAAGCGGAAGCGCGTCAGACTCGACTGAAACCGCATGACCCAAGTCCATGAGAGCGGCCTCCTTCGCGCCGTACCCGTTTCCGTTCAACCGCCCCAAAGTTAAGCCGGCCCGACTACAGGACTTTGAAGGGTTTGCGAGAGCTGTGGAGGAACAGAGGCACATGCACGGTGTGGCATGGCGCGGACAGGGTGACGCTAGGTGGACACTCGCCTCCTCAGCATTCCGCGCTGAGCGACGGCGAATGCTGTTTTACGGGTTAATTACAGGGGAGCGCAACGCCGCTGACCACCTTCCATGTGTAGCCCTCTCAGTCGAGGATCGGATGGCGATTGCCAGTCGCCAAGTTCAGTTGGCGCTGGGGACGAGCGAACACTTCCGCGTGCTGTTCCGTGACGAGTTGGCGGCTAAGGACATTCATGAACGCCCTGAGCGATACAACGAACTCTTGTCGATCGCGCAGCATTTCGGCATGAGCACTCCCCTCCTCGATGTGACCTATTCAGCATACGTGGCGCTGTTTTTTGCGGCGCGAGACGCGTTGGCATCCGGACGTCGTGGGCGCATCGGAGTGTGGAGGATCCCCGCTTACCTTTGGAGGCAGCCACAAAAGCGCTTTCTCGGGGTCCAAGCGGACGCTCGCGAAGTTGCCGAGAACCAGGAACGCTACAGCGAGCTCGCCGACACAAACCTCGGGTCCGAGAGCATCGAGGTGACTCTTGAGAATGTCTTCCCACGAAGCTACAGAAACGAGCGGCTGGTGGCGCAGCAGGGCAGTTTCGTCCGGGTTACGCCGGACCTTCCGCTTGATCACGTGCTCTCCGTTTTCTTCGACGAATCCGCTACGTTGGACTTTTCAAGCGACCTTCAGCTCTTTACGCTACCAGCTGAAGGTGCATTGGTTTACCTTCAGCAACTCAATAAGATGAACATTAGCGCTCAGACGCTGTTCCCAGATTTGTCCGGCCACATGGAGTCAGTCAACCTGAGCCTAGATCACTACGACTATCGTGGAATTGGAGACCATCTCCGGGGGAGCGAGCTTTTGCCACGCGCGAGGCAGGTTCATCCTAGTCGAAGTGGCGACTGAACTGGCGAGCCGGGATCGCGGATCACCGAGAATCACACCACAGTACGCCAGGTTGCAACCAGGCACCTCTAAGCCTCCTCGCTCGTTCTCAACGTCGCCAGGAAGTCCGTGATGCTCTTCCAGGCTTCGTCTAGGGTAGAAGCGTATGTCCGAGCAACCCCTTGCAGGTCCGAAGGCAGCTGAACTTCATCCTTCAGCCACAGGAAGATCCGCTCACGTCCAAGTCGTCCCCAAAACCAACCGACTTCGACCCACACGTTCTCCCTTGCGCGGACCTCCAACTCTAGCTCGGTCGCCTTCATCTCCGTCGCCCCCCGTCGCGCGAAGCCTCCGATGTCGTCCGCAGTTACGATCACGATCGCTGCCGACACCTTAGAGGCCAACTCTTCGAAGACCTGAGGAACGGTCACCGCTCCCTTCCCGGAAAGATCCATAATTACGGGGTTAGCCAATCCAAGGAGTGCTTCACTGTTCTCCGAGGCGTCCTGGAGTCTAGCCTTCAGAGTCAACCCGTTATCTCCCCTTCCGTGAATAATCAAGGTGCTGGGGAACGACCGAAGGACCTTTCGAATTTCTAGCGTCAGCGTCGACTTCCAGTTCTCAGTTCCTAAGTCTAGATTTCGGATGGCATCCACGACCGTCTGATCTATCTCGGTGATTCCCAGTAGGTCTTTCGCGGAGCCCCGGAACGCGGGAATTGGGATCATCACCTTTCGCCGTCTCAACGCGCTCAGGCCCGACGCGTAAGTACCATTTCCGCCACCGATGAGAACTACGACGTCGCTAAGTTCGACCGCATCCAGATGAGCCTTCAATGCCGCATCACCCGAATGTCGGATGCAGGCGTAGTACCGGTTCGGTGCCTTCTTTTTGAACTCGGCGAGTGCGAGAGCCTCCGCGGACCTTGCGTTCTCTGGGTGGGCCACAACAAGCCGATGGCCGTCCTCTGCGAGGGCCGCTCCAATTGCCCGGCAAGCCTCTTCGAACTTCCTGCGGGTTATGGGGTCGCGGTCGTTCTCGTCGTTGGAGGCTGATGCGCTCGTGCCCTTCTTACTGCCGGCACCGATCGAATCAACCTTTTCCTCGGGATAGCTGCCTACGACGGTGACTTTCATTCTCGTTTCAAATCAATTTGCGCCCTAAGGTCGAGGTTAGGACCTCTGTCTCGGTCATCCTACCCGCGGTCCGCAACCTCGGGTTCCTTTTCACTCGCATTTGAGTTAGAAGACTGGACACCCTCGCGGAGAAAACGCTGCGGAGGGGCCATAGGGTTCACTTGCTGATCCAGCGCAGGCCAGGGAATTTGCCCCTTGGCGGCGACTACCCTCAATGGACTCAGTCTGACGCGTCATACTAACCCCCGGAACCCATGATGACCCTTCACGGTGCGGACGTGTATATCCGCGTTCCCCAAACGCCGACCTTGCCGGACCAGCTCGGCCCGTTCAAGCTCATCTTCATCTCCGACCGCGGCACCCGCGTGTGGCCGCCCCCCGCCCCCGAGATCGACATATCCGACTGGCCCCGCGCCCGCTACTTCAGCGAAGCCGAGGTCACCGACAAGCAGGTCGATGAGCTGGCGGAGGCGATCACCGGGCTCGGGCTTCAGTGGACGAACGTTCAGAAGCTCTTCATGATCGACGGCTCGAATGCATTCAGCCAGCCCTACTAAGGAAGCAAGAGATGGCACACAAGGTTTGTTTGATTCGCGGGGACGGAGTGGGTCCCCAACTCGTCGAAGCGGTCGAGACCGTTTTCAAAGCCGCCAAGGTCGACATCGACTGGATCGACGTGGAGGCCGGTCTCGCCTGTCACGAGGCGGGCAAGCCGCTGGTCCCGGATGAGACGATCGCCAAGATCAAAGAGATCGGCGTCGGCCTCAAAGCCCCAATGACCACTCCGATCGGCAAGGGCTCGGTCTCGCCCAACGTGACCCTGCGCAAGAAGCTCGACCTCTACGCATGCGTGCGGCCGGTCTT
>DATGIR010000056.1:0-5334 GCA_035295605.1 Fimbriimonadaceae bacterium
GGGCCTCCCCATCGGCCTCCTTTCTGACTCCGACGGCGGCCTCAACCTTGCCTGGGGTGAGTTCGTCCTCGGGCCCGCTGCGGATCTAAAAGTGTAAAGGATGTCTTGTCATGAGTGTCAAGTATCTGTTGTCACTTGACAGAAGGGGGGACAGAATCCGGACATGAGTCCTCCCGAAGGGGGGACAGACGCGCGCCTACGGTTTTGCGGCTTCCCTGAACCCCCGCTCCACCATATCGTTAGGATCGACTGAAACCGGCCCGTCGCGCCAGAGCCAGCGCATCATCTCCGGCATGATCTCGCCGCCGAACTTCTGCCCGTGGTTGTTCATGCCCCAAGTGTAGTTGAGGTCGTAGCCCTTGGCGGCCAGCGCCTTCTCCAGCCGCACGTTCTGATAGAACCAATCCCAGCGCTGGTCGTACTTGCCGTTCCGCACGCCGCGGTTGTCGTTGCGCCCGTCGCACAGGAACACCCGGATCGGCTTACGCTTGCTTTTGGCCACCCACTCGGCATAGATGTCGCCGCCGTGGATGTTCGTGAAGCTGCCCACGTTGCTGAGCACCTTGCGGAACGCGTTGGGCCGCTCCCAGGCGACCATGAACGCGGCGATGGCCCCGGAGCTCGAGCCGCCGATACCGCGCATCTCGGGGTCGTCCGAAATGTTGTAATCCCTCTTGAGGGCGGGCAGAAGCTCCTCGGTGATGATTCGGGCGTACTTGTCGTTCGGGGTGTTGTATTCCACGCCCCGGTTCGTGAAGCCGTCGCCCCAGCCGACCTTGGGCGAGGGCTCCTGCTGCTGCGGGGTGCGGCCCGGGTTGATGAAGACGCCGATCATCACCGGGATTTCGCGCCGGTAGATGAGGTTGTCCATCACGTTCTGGGCCCGCATATCGCCGTTCTCGTCCTTGAACGCCTGACCGTCCTGGAAGACCATCAGGGCCGTCGGGCTCTTCGGGTCGTACTGGGCCGGCACGTACACCCAATAGGTGTGCTGCGTGCCGGGGTAGACGTCGCACGGCAAGGTGAAGGGCCCACGGATTTCGCCCTTCGGCACGCCCTCGTGCGGCATCGAGTCCGGACCGAGCCGGTATTGCGAGTCCGGATTCGGCCGGGTGGGCCGCGTCGGCGCCTGGGAGCCGAGGCCGCGCGAGGCGGCCAGTCCGAGAACGAAGAATCCGGCGGCGATGGCGAGAAATGCGGGGTGCTTCATGGGTCGCTTGGACCCGATGTCTACCCTACGGCTACCACTCCCACGCTCGGCCGGCGACGCTGGTGGGCGAGACCCCGCTGTTGTTGCGGTGATGCCGGTTGGCGCCGTGATCCACGAGAAGCTGCGCGGTCCGGCTCCGGCCGTGCTCATCCAGGGCGCAGCGCAAGAGCGGCGTGTTGCCGTGGATGTCCTGCCGATCGACCCGGGCCCCTCGCTGAAGCAGCAGGGCGGCCAGATTTGGCCACTCCTCGCGGGCCGCGAAGTGGAGGGCGGTCTCGCCGTAGTGATCCTGCACGTTGACGTTCGCGCCGGCATCGAGCAGGACGGTGACGATCTCCTCCTCGCCGTCCAACACGGCGTAAAAGAGCGGGGTTCGGCCCTCCCGGTCGACGACGTCGTACCGGTGGCCGCTCATGAGCAGCCGGAGGACTTCGTCGTAGCGCCCGTCGGCCACCGCGAGGTGGATCGGATCGTGGTCGTTGAAGTTCCGGTTCTTCCGGCGCCGTTCGGCGTACTCAAGGCGCCACTGGTGGTTGGCGGCGTCTTCGAGCTGGTAGAGGTCCGGATCGGTCATCAGCTGGTCGAACTGGGCTTGGGGCATTCGCACGCGGGTCGCGTCTCGGCGCATGCGCCAGAACTCTCGTCCGGGCTTGAGAAATAGCTTTGATCGTGAGGGTCGGGTTTGTTGCTTGGGAAAGATCAGGCTCAGCGCAGACATACGAAAAATCTTTTCCGCGAAGGCCCTGCCCGTCCGTCCTTTCGGTTACCTGGTCTTGCGATTCCCGGTATTCCGGCCCATGGTCGGCCTGGGCCGGAAAGCTGAACGAGAAATTCAGAACCGACTGTCATCGGTTTGTGCCGGCGGCGGCGGTACGTTGAAAGCTCACCCATGCGAACGATCGACGTGATACGACTGCTGGTTCTCGCGTCGCTCTGGGGCGGGTCGTTCATCTTCATGCGCATCGCGGCGCCGGTGTTGGGGGCGATCGCGACCGCGGAGGTGCGGGTGGTTATCGCCGCCCTCGCCTTATCCGCCTACGCGTGGGTGTTGAAGTCGGACCTCGAGATCCGCACCCGGTGGCGGCAATATCTGGTGATCGGGTTCCTGAACTCGGCGCTGCCCTTCACGCTGATCTCCTGGTCGGAGGTTCGGCTGACAGCTTCGATGGCGGCGATTTTGAACTCGACGACTCCGCTGTTCGGCACCATGGTCGCGGCCGTGTGGGCCAAGGAGAGCCTGACCGCGCCCAAGGTTCTCGGCATCGTCCTTGCGTTCGGCGGGGTCTCGATTCTGGTGGGTTGGAGCCCGATCCGGCTCGATACGATGACGGTCCTGGCGCTGCTGGCGTCGCTGGCGGGCGCGCTCTCCTACGGGATTGCGGGGACGTTCACCAAGCTGAACGCCAAAGGCGCCTCGCCGATGGGCTTGGCGGTCGGCAGCCAGGTTTCGGCGAGCCTCTTCATGTCGCTGGCGCTGCCGTTCGGCTGGCCGGCGCGGCCCCCGACGAGCGCGGCGATCCTGAGCGTCGTGGCCCTGGCTCTGATCTGCACGGCGGTGGCGTACATCCTCTTCTTCCGGCTGCTCGTGGACGTCGGGCCGACGCGCACGCTGACGGTGACGTTTCTGGTCCCCATCACCGGCGTTCTCTGGGGCTACCTCTTCATCGGGGAGGCGGTGACGGTGACCAAGCTGGCGGCTTGCGCGGTGATTCTCGCCGGCACGTCGCTGGTGACGGGCGTGGTCGGCGCGCGGCGGACGGCGCCGGCGACGGCCTAGGCATAAAGCGCGAAGGGCAACTCCGTTATGGAGTCGCCCTTCGGTGCCTTTGTGATAAAGCGGTCTTGCGAGCTACCTTGCCCGGTTCGTTACGGCGTCTTCGTGCCGATCCTAGAGAAGTGTTACGGCGAGTTCGCGCTCGAGGCGGCCCTTGTCGATCTCGGACAAGTAGACCTTGCCGAGCTCGGGTCGCGCCGCCAGGCGCTGCAGATTTAGGATGAGATCGTCGACCTCGTCACGATCCAAACTGATCGAAACGTCATTCAAGGCCTTCGAGTGCTCAAAATCAAAGATCTTCATCTTTTTCTCGTTTTCCTTACAGATTTATTCTACCAGAAAGCGTTTGACGAAAAATCCTTCAGTTTGTTCAGTCCTAGGACCTGTCCTGGGAGCGTTTTCAGATTGATGTCAACTGGCTGTTTCTTGTGTCACTCGGAGCGGCCGTCATTCCGGCCACATCGTCTCGTTCTCGTGTCAGACGACTACTACGCGAGACCGTGACGCCGGAGTGCCGACGCTGAGCGGAATGACAGACACAAGTCTGATATAGGGCCGGAACAGTCAGGCTGTCAACACGCCCTGGTAGTTTTCGGGGGGAAACGGCGGCTTCTTGAGTCTAGAAGGTTCTCAGGTGGGACCTAGACGCTGTAACGGCATTAGAAGTACGATAGCGACACCATGGCACCTGACGAAGCCAAGCCGAACGATCCGAAGCCGGAAGAACCCAAGACCGAAGCCGCCGCTCCCACGCCTCCCGCTGAGCCGGAAGCCCCGAAGGCGGCCGAGCCGGCCGCCGCGCCAACCCCGCCGGTCGACTCGATGAAGCAGATGGAGGACGCGGCGCGCCAGGCGTCTGCCTCGATCGACAAGGCGTTTCAGGGTCAAAGCGGTGGCCAGCTAAGGCTGATTATCGCGATCGTGCTCGGGGTCATCGGCGCCGGCTGGGGTGGAGCGATGGTTAACGGCCAAGTTATGAAGGGCGTCGCGCTCCTGGTCGGGGGAATCGTCCTGGCCATGATCTGCCGGATCACTTGCTTTGGCCTGTTCCTCATTCTTCCCTGGTACTTGTTCACTTTGATCGATACGATCATGCTCGCGCTCAAGGTGAGCCGAGGCGAGAAGCTGGGCGATTGGGAATTCTGCTGGGGATCGGGACGCTAGATCGGCGAGCTAAAATCAGGGCATGAAGCGCGCGCTACCGACCGTGATCGTCGCGCTGGCGGGAACCGCGGTGGGGCTCTATGCCAGCCGCGACGTTTGGCGGCGTTACCACGACGAGCGGGTTCAGGCCGACCAGGCGCGCGCCGATATGCGCGCGGCCGAGCTCCGGCAGGCGGAGCTGCAGCGGCAAAAGGCCTACCTGGAGAGCCGGTCGGGGCGGGAGCAGTTGGCGCGCGACCGGGAGTGGACCAAGCCCGGCGAAACCCGTTTGTGATTGCCCAAGCGCATACGGCGACCCTTCTCGGCATCGACGCCCTGCCCGTCGTGGTCGAGGTCGACCTTCGGCCGATAGGCGGGCAGTTCGAGTTCGTGATGGTCGGCCTGGCCGACAAAGCGGTCGAGGAAAGCAAGGTTCGCGTTAAATCCGCGATTCTGAATTCGTCCTTTCAGTTCCCCGCCAAAAAGATCATCTGCAATTTGGCCCCGGGCGACGTGCGGAAGGAGGGTCCGTTCCTCGACCTGCCGATCGCGGCGGCGATCCTCGCCGGCAGCGGCCAGATGTCCGGCGAGTGGCTGGAGGACACGGTCGTGATGGGCGAGCTTGGGTTGGACGGCGCCCTGCGGCCCGTAGACGGGGCGGTGAGCGCGGCGCTGATGGCCCTGGAGACCGGGAAGAAGCGGATCGTGCTGCCCGCCCAGAGCGCGGCGGAGGCGGCGGTCTCCCCGGACATCGACGTGTTCGGGCTGGAAAGCCTGCGCGACTTCGTCGACTTCATGAACGGCGCCCCCGGCTTCCGGGCGGTGGTGTACGAAGAGGCGACCACGGTGCGGCTGCCGACCTACGACGTGGATTACGCCGACGTGAAGGGGCAGCGCCAAGCGATTCGGGCGCTCGAAATTGCCGCCGCCGGCGGCCACAACGTGCTGATGACGGGGCCCCCGGGCTCGGGCAAGACGATGCTGGCGCGCCGTTTGCCGACGATCCTTCCCCCGCTGACCTTGGAGGAGTCGATCGCGGTGACGCGGGTCTGGTCGGCCGGGAAGGGGAAGCGGCACATTTCCGGGCTGCTGTGGGAGCGGCCGTTCCGCTCGCCGCACCATACGAGCAGCTACGCATCGGTGGTAGGCGGCGGGCAGAAGCCGGCCCCGGGCGAGATCTCGATGGCGCACTTCGGATGCCTGTTCC
>DATGIR010000057.1:0-2517 GCA_035295605.1 Fimbriimonadaceae bacterium
CCTGAGGCCGAGCGTGCGGTTGAAGACGAGCCGTCCGGGCGTCGAGTCGGGATCCGGGCAGAAGTAGCCGAGACGCTCGAACTGCACGGTCTCACCGACCGGCAGTTCCGTGAGCGCAGGCTCGACCAGGCACTCCTGGAGAACCGTCTCCGAGTTGGGGTTGAGGTCGGCGTAGGGGTCGCCGTCAGCGCCGGGATCGGGGCGGGTGAACAGACGGTCATAGATACGCACTTGGGCGGGCACGGCGTGCTCGGACGAGAGCCAGTGCAGCGTCGCCTTCGGCCGGCGCCCGTCGGGGGCGTCGCCGCCGCGCGTCTCCGGATCGTAGGCGCAGCGGACCTCGACGATCTCGCCGCTCGCGTCCTTGACCACGTCGGTGCAGGTCACGAAGTAGGCGGAGCGCAAACGGACTTCGCGGCCGGGGGCGAGGCGGAAGAACTTGCCTGGCGGGTCCTCCATGAAGTCGTCGCGTTCGATCCAGAGTTCGCGCGCGAAGAGCACCTTACGTGTCCCGGCCGAGGGATCCTCCGGGTTGTTGACGGCCTCCACCTCCTCGACCTGCCCCTCTGGGTAGTTCTCGATCACGAGCCTGAGCGGGCGCAGGACGGCGAAGCGTCGCAGCGCCCTCCGGTTCAGCACCTCCCTGACCTCGTGCTCGAGCATCTCGATTTCGGCGGCGCTCGTGCCCTTGCCTCCCAGCGAGACCATGTCGAGGAAGTTGCGCAGACCCTCGGGTGGGAAGCCGCGCCGGCGCAGGGCCGAGAGGGTGGGCATGCGCGGATCGTCCCAGCCTCGCACATGGCCCTCGCTCACAAGCCGCCCCAGGAAGCGCTTCGAGAGCACGGTGTACGTGAAGTTCAGGCGGGCGAACTCGTATTGGTGCGGGCGCGAAGGCACCGGCAGGTTCTCGATCAGCCAGTCGTAGAGCGGCCGGTGATCCTCGAACTCCAGCGTGCAGAGGGAGTGGGTGATGCCCTCGATTGCGTCCGACTGGCCGTGGGCGAAGTCGTACAACGGATAGATGCACCACTCGTCGCCGGTCCGCGGGTGGGTTGCATGCAGGATCCGGTAGAGCACCGGGTCGCGCATATTGATGTTGGGCGAGGCCATGTCGATCTTTGCCCTGAGCACTCTGGCGCCGTCCGGAAACTCCCCCGCGCGCATGCGCTCGAACAGGTTGAGGTTCTCATCGACCGGACGGTCGCGCCAGGGGCCGTTCTTGCCCGGCTCTGTGAGGGTGCCGCGGTGCTCCCGGATCTTGTCGGCGGACAGGTCGTCGACGTAGGCCTTGCCGGCCTTGATCAGGTGTACGGCCCAGTCGTAGAGCTGGTGGAAGTAGTCGGAGGCGAAGTAGAGATGCTCGCCCCAGTCGAAGCCGAGCCAGCGGATGTCTTCCTGAATCGAGTCGATGTATTCCTGCTCTTCCTTGATCGGGTTGGTGTCGTCGAAGCGCAAGTGGCAGCGACCGCCGAACTCCTGGGCGATCCCGAAGCTGAGCGCGATCGCCTTGGGGTGGCCGAGGTGGAGGTATCCGTTCGGCTCGGGCGGGAAACGCGTCACAACCTCCGAGACTCTGCCCTCGCGCACGTCGGCGGCGACGATCTCGCGGATGAAATCTCGTCGTTCGGGAGAGGCTGGAGTGCGGGCGCTGTTGCTCGTCATCTCGATCAGGGTAGTGCAGTACGTCGCCATGTCCGGCGCAGTCGCTGCACTCACCCTCAGGTGACAACCTCACCGCACACCCGGAAGCCGCCGGCATCATCGGGCAGGCGAGGGTTAAGGGGTGGCGATGAGCGGTCGGTACCGCTCCCTGAGTATCTGGTCGCCGCGCTGGCGTAGCGCGGCGTCGCGGTCGGAGGCGGGCGCCGCCCAGGCTCTGGCGGCGAGGGTGCTTTGCTGTTGCACGTAGCCGGCTCGCGGCTTGCGCCTGGCCTGGAAGCGGGCGATCGCGTCCTCGATGGTGTCCGCCGCGCGTAGCAGTTCGGCGAGTACGATGGCGTCTTCGATGGCCATGGCGCCGCCTTCGCCCATGTGCGGTGGGCTGGCATGGGCGGCGTCGCCGATGAGCAGGACCCGGCCGGCGTGCCAGTGCTCCAGGTCGATGGACTCGATCGGCCCGAAATGGATCTGCTCGTCGCGGGTCAGGGCGGCGAGGTAGCCGGTCACCGGCGGTCCGAAGCCGTGGAAGTGCTGGCGGAGCCGGTCCAGGCGCCCCCCGGGGGGGTCGTGGAATGGTTCGCCGTCCAGGCCGGCGAACCCGTAGGTGTGCCCGCCGCCCACCGGGACCAGCCCGAAGTAGCGCCGCTCCCCGGTGAAAACCATGAGGTGATCCACGCCGCGGGGCCGGGCCGGGATGATGCTCCGCCAGCTCACGGCACCGGCGTAGCTGGGCGCCTTCTGGGACACGGCCAGGCCGCGGACGGTGGAGTGGATGCCGTCCGCGCCGACGACAAGATCGTATTCGCCGGTTGAGCCGTCGGCGAACGTGACCGACACCTCGCCGCGCTGCTGAGTCAG
>DATGIR010000058.1:0-13337 GCA_035295605.1 Fimbriimonadaceae bacterium
CGCGGAATGACGAGCCGTTCGATGCGATCCAGCCGGCGGCGTCGATCGCGGGCGAGATCAACACCGAGGACGCTTACCGCGCGAAGGACAGCGCGCGCCTAATCGCGTCAACCCACGAGGAGTCGGAGGCCGATCTCGAGCTGAACGATATTCTCTGGGGCGCGCTCATGGGACACCGGCCGGAACCCGTGGGCTACGAAGACAACCGTAGGCGCCGGTAACGCCCCGCGCGCCGGCCCTCCCCGGTCGTGCCACGGCTCAGCAAGCCGTGATGCTCTGTCCCAGCGCGCCGCCCGAGCGCGATCAGCGGGGACCAGGACCGACGAAGGAAACGGGGCGACGAGGTCGCGACTCGAGGCGCGTTCAAGATGATCGCGCTCCATATCCCGCACTCTATCTCGCTAGTGCGTCACACTAGAAGATGTAGAGTGCTCATGAAAGAGGTCATAGTCTCGGTCTTCATTGGGTTATGCGCCGGCCTGCTCGGGGGCGTTTTCGGCATCGGGGGAGGCGTCTTGATCGTGCCGGCTCTGATGCTCTGCCTCGGCTTCTCTCAGCTCCGGGCGCAAGGAACGTCGCTGGTTGCACTCCTAGCGCCGGTCGGGTTGCTTGCGCTCCTCGAATACCATAAGCGCGGCGACTCGGACTTCAAGGTCGGGGGTTTCGTCGCGGCGGGATTCCTCATCGGCGGGCTCTTTGGCTCCAAGTTCGTTTTGGGCCTGGACGAGACGCTGGTTCGGCGCTCGTTCGCCGGATTGCTAATCGTCATCGGCATCTGGCTCCTCGCCAGGCGCTAAGCTGACCTGTCAGTCGGGCAATCTGATCTTCCGAACCCGCTCGCATCCCACATTAGTCTATGAGCGGCTAGGATATTAATAATCGAGCAATTACTAGACTATTCCGTTAGCGTGAGCCATGCTATCGCCTAGTAGATCGTCCGTTGCCACTGGAAATCCTGCCATCACTTGCGTATACTAGTCGGAACGTGTCCGAAATGGCCCGCGCCCCGCGGCTCGAACATCGAAAACCCTGCAACGTAGCGAGAGGCGCGGCTTGCTGAGCGCAGTTAAAGCCCTCGCCCGCCCCTACACCTACTTTGTGCTGGCGCTGCTCATCTGCATGCTGGGCTCGGCGGCTTTCGTAAGCACGCCGACCGACGTCTTTCCGAGCATCGACATTCCGGTCGCCTGCGTGATCTGGAGCTACTCGGGCGCCGCTCCGGAGGTCATGGACAAGCGCATCGTGTACTACGCGGAGCGCTCTTACAGCTCGGCCGTGAACGACATCCAGCACATGGAGTCGCAGACGATGCCGGGGATCAGCGTTATCAAGATCTTTTTCCAACAGGGCGCCCACGTCGATTCCGACGTCGCTCAACTCACCGCGACCTCCCAGTCGATCCTGAAACAGCTCCCGCCCGGCATCACTCCGCCGCTCATCATCCAGTTCAACGCCTCGAGCGTTCCGATCCTTCAGATCGGCGTCTCGAGCCCGACGATGTCGGAGGCGCACCTTCGCGACTACGCCCAAAACTTTGTTCGAATCCAGCTTGCCGCCATTCGCGGCGCCGCGATACCGTCGCCCTACGGCGGCCGGTCTCGCGTGATCATGGTCGACCTGAACCAGCAGAAGCTTCTGGCGAAGGGACTCTCGCCCGTGGACGTTGCCAACGCCGTCAACGTCCAGAACCTTATCCTTCCAACTGGAACTGCCAAGATGGCCGATCGCGAATACACGGTCAGCCTCAACAGCAGTCCCACCGCCCTTGCCGCGCTCAACGATATGCCGATCAAGGACGTGAACGGCGCGACCGTCTACTTGCGCGACGTCGGTCAGGTTCACGATGGCTCGGCAGTTCAGACCAACGTCGTCGACAAGGACGGGCGACCGAGTGTGCTTTTGACCGTTCTCAAGAGCGGCGACGCTTCGACTCTCGACATCGTCGACCGAATTAGAGCGGCCCTCCCACGCGTCCGTTCGACGCTTCCGCCGGACTTGCATGTGGACATCGTGTCCGATCAATCCGTGTTCGTCCGCGCCTCCGTCAACAGCGTTATTCGGGAGGGCGCGATCGCCGCCGGCCTCACCGCGCTGATGATTCTGCTCTTCCTTGGAAGCTTGCGCAGCACGCTGATCGTGGCGATGTCGATACCGCTTTCGATCCTCTTCTCGATCATCTGTCTCAAGGCCGCCGGGCAGACCATCAACGTAATGACGCTCGGCGGATTGGCGCTGGCGATCGGCATTCTCGTCGACAACGCGATCGTGTCGATCGAGAACATCTACCGCAACCTCGGCCAAGGCAAGAAGCTGTACCGGGCGATCGTGGACGGCGCCGAGCAAATCGCCGCGCCGCAACTCGTCGCCACGCTCGCCATCTGTATCGTCTTTCTGCCCATCATGCTCCTGAGCGGCGCCTCGGGCTCGCTCTTCAAGCCGCTCGCGATGTCGGTCGTCTTCGCGATGGCCGCCTCCTATCTGCTCTCGCGAACCTTCGTGCCCGTGATGGCCCTCAAGCTGCTTGGGAAGGAGGCGCACCTTCACGCCCACGGGCACGAGGTGGTCACCGACGGCTCCATGCGCCACCACGACCACGCGGCGCGTCATACCGCGGACGGCACGATGGCGGCGCCGCTTCCGCGAGGCGACCTGATCTGGGCGGTTCACACCCGCTTCAACTCTGGGTTCGAACGGCTCCTTGACGCATACCGGTCGGCAATCCAGCGAGCGGTGCATTATCGGCGCGCCGTTATCGTCGGCTTTTGCATCTTCTTCGTAGCCTCCCTGGGGCTTCTTCCGTTCATCGGCAAGGACTTCTTTCCGACGGTGGACGCCGGGTCGTTTCGACTTCACGTTCGTGCCCCTGCGGGAACGCGCCTGGAAGAAACTAGGCGGCTCTTCGCCCGGGTCGAACACACGATCAGCCAGGTGATTCCCGCCAAACAGCTGGATTTGACCATCGACAACCTCGGCCTCCCGGTGGGGGGCGTGAACGTCGCCTACAACACGACGGGAGCCATCGGTCCTTCGGACGGTGAGATCATGGTTCAGCTCAACGAGAGTCACGCCCCCACCGCCGAGTATGTGGAGAAGCTGCGACACGTCCTCGCCGACAACTACCCTGGCACGACGTTCTTCTTTCAACCCGCCGACATCACGACTCAGATTCTGAACTTCGGGCTGCCCGCGCCCATCGACATTCAAGTCGTGGGCAAGGACGCCGCCAACTACTCGATCGCCGACGCGATTGCGCGCAAGGTTCGGCTCGTCCCCGGCGCCGCGGACGTTCATGTCCATCAGGTCGTCGACGTGCCGGAGCTTCACATCCAGGTCGATCGGGAAAAGGCGGATGAGCTTGGGCTGACCCAAAAGGACGTTGCCAACAACCTCCTTGTATCGCTGAGCTCCAGCGGGCAAGTCATGCCGAACTACTGGGTGGACCCCAAGAACGGGGTGAGCTATCTGGTCGCGGTGCAGGAGCCCCAGTACGACGTCAGCGACATGGCGGCGCTCAACCGGCTTCCGGTCTCCGGGGGTGCAAAGAGCGAACCGCAACTCCTGTCCAACCTCGCGGCCGTGAGTCGGCGAAAGACAAACGAGGTCATCAACCACTACGACGTCCAGCCCACATTCGACGTGTACGCAAATGTGGCCGGGCGTGACCTCGGCGGCGTCGCCGCCGACGTGGATCATGTTCTCGAGGGATTCCGAGCTCAACTTCCGCACGGGACTCAACTCACCGTGCGCGGCCAAGTCGAGAGCATGAATTCGTCGTTCGCCGGCCTTGGTGTCGGCCTCATCGCCGCGATCGTGCTGGTCTACTTCCTGCTCGTCGTCAACTACCAGTCCTGGGTCGACCCGTTCGTCATCATCACCGCCCTTCCCGGCGCTTTGAGCGGCATCGTCATCATGCTCTTTGCCTCGAATACGAGCTTCAGCGTCCCCGCCCTGATGGGAGCGATCATGTGCGTCGGGGTCGCGACCGCAAACAGCATCCTCGTGATCAACTTCGCCAACGACCGGCGCGCCGAAGGTGACGACGCGATTACCGCCGCGGTGACCGCGGGCTGCACTCGTCTCCGGCCGGTGCTGATGACCGCGCTTGCCATGATCCTCGGGATGCTTCCTATGGCTCTGGCGCTGGGCGAGGGGGGCGAGCAGAATGCACCGCTCGGACGGGCGGTCATCGGCGGCCTCGTCATCGCAACCGTAACCACCCTGTTCTTCGTCCCAATCGTCTACAGCGTCCTGCGCAAGGCCCAACCTAACCGAATCGAGCACGAACCCGGATCGGGCACGGCGCCCGCCCCCCAACCCCTAACGTAACCTCCATGGAACCCGACGACCAGCCCATCGCCGACCAAGCCGGCGCTCCAACGCCAGCTGCCCGAAAGCGCACCCCAAAGGTGTTCGCCGGGGCCGCCCTCGTTGCCTTCCTACTGCTTGCCGTCGGTCTGATTCCACGGCTCTCGCAGGGGCGACGGCTGGGCGAGGCGGTGGAATCTCTCAAGTCCGGGCTCCCGGTCGTGAGCGTCGTGCGCCTGAGCGGCAAGTCGAACGACGCCGATCTGACCCTGCCCAGCAACATTCAGGCGATCGAGCAGACGACGATCAACGCGCGGACCAGCGGCTATCTGGCCGAACGCTTCGTCGATATCGGCTCGAAAGTCACCAAGGGCCAATTGCTAGCCGTCGTGGGCTCGCCTGAGCTGGATCAACAGCTTGCTCAAACCGCCGCGGAGGCCACCAAGGCGCAGGCCGGCTTGGGTTCCGCCCTTGCCGATTCTGCCAAGCAGCTCGCCGCCATTTCCGCCGCAAGCGCGGAGGTGCTCCGAAGCGAGGCGGCTCGATCTCAAGCGAAGGCCGACCTCGTCCATCTTCAGGCGAAGGAAGCCCAAGCCAGGGCGGCTGTCAACGTCGCCCGATCGCACGAGACCGAGCTGGTGAAGCGGGAGGCGGCCGCATCGGCCGACCTGGGGAGAGCCCGCTCCCAGCTCGCTCTCGCGCAAAAGACCCTCGGCCGCTGGCGAGATCTCGAGAAGGCGGAAGCCGTTGCCGGTCAGGACGTCGACGAAAAGCAGGCCGCCTACGAGTCCTGCGTCTCCGTCAGGGAGGCCGCGGATGCCACCTTGAGTTCGGCCCACGCCGCCGCCGAATCCGCCCGGGAGGCGGTCCGGGTCGCCCTGAGCGAGGTCGAAGAGGCCAGTGCCGACGTCCAATCCGGTTACGGGCATGTTCGCGCCGCCGATGCCGTCGTCGCCTCTAGCAAAGCGAACGTCACCGCGGTCAAGGCAGCCTACCGGGCCAGCCGGTCTGGCGTCGCCTCGGCGGCGGCCACGATCTCCTCTGACCAGGCGAATGTGCGAAGGGTGCAGGCGCTCCAGTCGTTCGAGCGGATCAGGGCGCCGTTCGACGGTGTGATTACCGCTCGAAACGTCGACACCGGCGACTTGGTGAACTCGTCCCCCGGCGGTACCGGGGCCTCGGATCAGGCGAACGCGGTCACCCGAAGCGGACTCTTCGGTCTGGCGAAGACCGACGCCCTTCGGGCGCAGATCAACGTGCCGGAGGACAGCGCTTCTCTGGTTCACGAGGGGCAGGCCACCGAGGTCACGGTGGACGAGTATCCCAGGCGGATCTTTAAGGGCTTGGTGTTTCACGTGAGCGGCGCGCTCGACACCGCCTCCAGAACCCTGCTCGTGGAGGTTCGCGTACCGAACCTCGACGGCTCGCTCAAACCCGGCATGTACGCGAAGATCAAGTTTCTCAGCAGCCGCGGGCCCTCGATCCTCTGGCTACCCGCAAATGCCCTGATCTTCAATGCGAGCGGGACTCGGGTCGCGGTCGTCGACGAGGCGGGAATCCTTCGGTATCTTCCCGTGCGGCTCGGACGGGATCTCGGCGACCGCATCGAGATATTGGATGGCCTAACCGGCACGGAGCGGGTTGTGACGAATCCGGACGATTCGATCCCGGACGGGGCACGGGTGAAGCCGGTCGAGGAGCACGCTTGAGCTTGGGCCTCGTGTTGTTGGCCGGGCTTGTAGCCCCCGTCCAGGTGGGCGCCCATGGCGCGAACCCACGCGCAGGCGCCTTGGCCAAATCACCCACGCTCAAGGAGTACGATTCCAAGCTCGCTGGCAAGCCGATGTCGCTGAACGAGGCGGTCGGGGTCGCGTTGAATCTCAACCCGAGCCTCGCCCAGGCGTTGGCCGGGCTCGCGTTCGCGCACGGGAGAGTCGACGAGACGAAGGCCGGATTCATGCCGACCGTTTCGGTTGGACCGGGAGGGCAGTACGTCACCCGTCTTGCGACCGAGGCGTATGCGGTACAGGCTACGCTCCCGCTCGATATCAGCCACCTGATCGCCACCGCGACCGATCAAGCTCGCTTCCAAGAGATCGGGGCGAGGATCGAAGTCGACCGGGCGCGGAACGAGGCCGTTTACCGGGTCGAGCGGGCGTTTTACGGCGCCCTCCGCGCTCAGGCTCTTGTAGATGTCGCCGAAGAGGGCCTGGCCAATTCGAACGAGCGACGGCGAGATGCCGAGGCACGATACCGCGCTCGAGCGGTCGCATATATCGACGTCGTTCGCGCCCAAACGGACGTGGCCGACGCCCTGCGTATCGAGATTCAAGCCAAGGCCGCGGTAACCGCGTCCCTCGCCGTTCTTGCGGCGGAAATTGGCCTGGACCCGGCCTCGCCGATGCTCATTACCGATACTGGGGCGGTGGCGCTTCCTCCCGGCGTCACGCTTCCAGGTCCGCTTACGATTCCCACCCCGGACCAGGTGCCCACCCCGCCTCCGCCGCAGCGTGTGCCGACCGCTCCGTCTCCGCTCCGTGGTTCGACAACGGCCGGGTCGTCTGACCTGGGCACTGAGTTCGCGCCGTCGCTGACAGAGGCGCTCAAGGCACGCCCGGAAATCCTCGAAGCCGATGCGGTTTTAGCCGCCGCCGAGAAGGGAGTCACCTTGGCCCGGCGAAGCGATCTTCCGTCGCTCGCTTTCGGGGTCGGCTATTTCGATCTTCGAACCCAAAGCGGCTCCCGCGTACACGAGCCACAGGCGTTCATCGGCGTCAACATTCCGCTTTACGACGGCGGGCTTGGGCGGGCCCGCGTCGCCGAGGCCAAAGCGACCGTTTCCTCGGCGGTGACCACCCACCGGCAGGCGGTCGATGCGGTGACCCTGGACGTTCAGCAAGCCTCCGTGCTTCTGGCGCAGGCAAGGGAAGCGGTCGTCGCGTCGCTCCAGGGCGCCGATCAAGCCAGGGTCGCCTTCAACCTCGCGAAGGTCCGTTACGACACCGGCGTCTCGGCCCGCGCGGGCATTTCTCCGCTGCTGGAGCTCAGCGACGCTCAAGCGGCGCTGACCCAGGCGGAGGAGAATCAGGTGAACGCGCTTTACGACTACAACGGCGCGCGGGCCCAACTGGATCGGGCAATGGGGCGCTTCGCCTACGGGCTCCGCAAAGCCCAGTAGGCGCCGGTAGCGCCCGGCCCGGCGTACCGCTCCGCGAAGCCCCGTGCCTCGTCCGAACTCAACGCCCGGCGCCGCGAACGCCCCACCCACGTGTATGCAATCATCCCTCCGTGCTGTCGAGTCGGGCAAGGTTCGCCTCCCGCGCGCTGTTAGAGCTCTCCCGAAGTTACGGACAAGGACCCGTCCGAATCGAAGACGTGGCCGAACGCCAGAACATCCCCCTCAAGTATCTGCAGCAGATCTTGCGGGAGCTCAAGGACGCCGGATACCTCGAAAGCCGGAAGGGGCCGGGGGGCGGGTACGTCCTGGCCCGCAAGCCTGAGGAGATCACGCTGGCCGAGGTGGTGCGGGCGATGGACGGGCCGATCGCCGCCGTGAGCTGCGTGAGCGTGTTCAGCTACCAGGAGTGCGGCTGCCCAGATCCCGAGAACTGCACCCTTCGCCAGACGTTCAAGGAAGTGCACCGCTCGACTCTGGCGGTGCTCGACCGCACCACCTTCGCCGACTTGTGCGCGCCGTGACCGGGACCTAGCTTCCGCCCGGATAGATGTCGCGCCGTACCGAGAACATCGGGCGCTTGAGCGCGAAGTACGTCCACCGCTTCGCGTGCCCGTCGCACCAAATGGTGTTGGTGGCGTTGGTGTGGAGGAAGTGGAAGTGGTCGATCAGGAACTGGTTATTCGGCGGGGAGTCGAACCAGTCGTAGGGTTCGAGGAAGTTGCAGAGCGGAGCATAAGATAGGTGCTCCCAAGCCATCAGCGTTTCCGCCGGCCGGTCGATGGCGGTGTCGGAAACCCCTTGGTAAGTAATGCCGCCGGGGGTCATCGTCGGATTGAACATCGAGGGCCCGTACTCGTTTCCCTTCGCGGCCGGATTCGTGGTGTAGTAGGCGGAGGGCGTGACCGAGTTGAAGCCGCTGAGCGCGAGGCTGTTCTGGGAGGTCTGCGGCTGGGATGGGCACTTCTTGATGCCCTCGTTCTTCAAGTAGATGTCGATGAGGCCGGGCCGGAACGGGCCGATCGCCGGCTTCGAGACGTCGCCGTAGTAAAAGCCGTTGGAAGGTGCGTTGGAGTTATCGAACCCGACCCAGGGGCGCTGCGGCGGAAAACCGGCGAGCGGGTCGTACTGCTCGGCCGGGTACCAGGTGTCGTCCTGGTCGTTCATGTAGAGCATGCTCGCCAGCCCAAGCTGCTTCATGTTGCTGATGCACACCGCCGCTTTGGCGGCGTGTTTCGCCTGGGCAAAGACCGGGAACAGGATCGCGGCCAAGATCGAGATGATCGCGATGACGACAAGCAACTCGATCAGGGTAAACGCGCGGCGCATGCGTCATTGTACGACCGTTCAAGGTCGATATCGTGCAAGGCGCGGATAATTCAAGCGGGCGGCGCAACACGGGCAACTCGTGCGCGCCGACCGGTCGACAAGGGCTCGGCTTCGTTCGCCAAGCCCTCGTTTTCTGTTCTTTAGGCAGCATCGATGGGCGGGCTGGCGGCGAAGCGGATCGCGGTCGCCAGCTTGCTGGCCATGGCCCGAGCCGTCTCCGGGTTGATCTCTTCCTGTTCGAGGAGCCTCCGAATGCCCCAGATCGCGTCGAACGCCTTCTTCCGCTCCTCGCGGCCGATGTCGGCGTCGTTGATCAGCCGGCAGATGCGCTGATACTCCGAAGCGAAATCCTCTCCAATCATAAACACACCAGCCATTGTTTTCGGCCAATCTCCCCGACTCTCGCAAGCCACTGACAGGTGTAAGTTGATCACAGATATTGTTCACGTTTGCATGCGGAACAGAAAATGCGCCTAATTCGCAGAGGTACGGCCGTTTATGTCTCCTGGTCGGCCTTAACATTGCAATTTGCATCTAACTCGGCAAGCGCGACCCTCAGATAATTCGAAGCAAGAATTTCTCAGAATTCTATGTTATTGCTATTGGATACGCAAGAAGAGCCAAAGACTTAACGCTAAATCGCTTGAGCGCTCAAGGCAAGGGATTAGCGGTTGGCCCAAAGCAGCACTCGGTTCTTGCCCGTCCGCTTGGCTGCATACAGCGCGTCGTCGGCGCGCTTGGTGAGCTCTTCGACTGTAGCGATGTCCGGCGTCCGCACGGCGGCGCCCACGCAAACGGTGATCGGCCGGCTCGGCCAGGGGTGCCGTTCGACGCGCTGCCTCAGCTGTTCACCGGCTTGAAGGACCACCTTTGCATCGCCCGAGGGGACAACGATCGCAAACTCCTCGCCGCCGTAGCGGAAGGCGAGTGCCCCTCCGCGCGCCTCCTGGGCCATCAGCCCACCGACGACTCGGAGTGTTTCATCGCCGGCAACATGGCCAAAGGCGTCGTTGAAGTTTTTGAACCAGTCGACGTCGACGAGCAGGATGCCGACCGGGGCCCCCGAGGCGAAGAGACCCCGCAGGTGCTGGTTAAGCGAGCGGTAGTTGCGAAGCCCGGTGAGGCCGTCGGTCTCTGCCATGCTCTGAAGTTCGATGTTCCGTTCGACCAACTCGGCCTCTCGAACGTCCTTGGCGATCGTGACGTCGTGGAGCTTGTCGACGGCTTGCTCGAGTTGCTCCTGCTCGGTTCGGCGCGCCTCGAGCTCCGCCCGCGCTTCGTACACGGACCGGTTCAGCTCCAATGCTTGGATGATTCGACGTGCGAGGGAGGTCAGCGCCGCCTGCTGCGAGAGGGAAAGGGTTCGATTGACGACGTCGGCAACGGCGATGCTGCCGATGACCTGCCCAGAGCTCGTGATCAGCGGAAAGCCTGCATAGTACGCGAATTCGCTCCCACCCTCGACCGGGAGCGCCTTCGTCGGGTTTTGAACCGCGATTGGAGCGGCCGAGGTCAGTAAGTCCTCAATTTGGCTGCCATCCAGGGCGATCACGGCTCCTGCCGTGCCGACGGCCGAGGACACAAACTCGTGATCCGAGGTGGCGAAGCTGAGCCAAGCGATGGGGCACTGGGCGGCGGCGGCGGCGAGCTCGGGGAAGCCCTCGAGCAATCCCGACGTGCCCGAGTCCGATACGCGGAGTTCGGTGAGTGCTGCCAGCCTTTCAGCCTCTTTTTCGTTCGTAGAAGAGCTCAATTCGCGCGCCTGAATCCTCACGTGGGGCTTGACATCCTGCTTCCGGCCAACCACGCGCACGTGTTAGCGCAACTTATGGGCCATTGGACCCATCGGCCCGGCCACCGTAAAGTCTGACGCGTTCGGCGCGACACTGGCTCAGTGCGCCGTTACGGGCCCGCCTACGTCAGCCTTGAAGCGACTTCAGCACCGGATCGACGGCGCCGGCGGAGAATCGGATCCGCTTTTTGAGCTCTTGCAAATCTGGGATTAGTACCTTGAGCTTGCGCTTGCCGACGAGCTCCACCGAGGGCAGCAGGATGTTGAACTCATCGCTCGTGCGCAGGATGTTTCGGAGAACCTCCACCACCCGAGGGTCGTCGCCCTGGTAGGCGGTGAGCGCTTGCATCCCCGCTTGGGTTGCGGCGTCCGACGCGGTCCCGTCGAGCGAGGCGAACATCTGGTCGACCGCTGTTCGTGATCCCTTGCCGACGAGCGCCACGAGCGCGGCGCTCCGGACCTGTGTGTTGTCGGAGGTCTTGGCCTGATGCTCCATCTCGGCGGCGCTGGCGTCGAAGTCCAGCCGGGCGAGCGCCTCGATCGCAGCGGCGACGACGACGTAGGCCTCCTTGTCGTTGACGAGCCCACGCAACGTCGCGATTTGCGCCCTGTCGGACGGAAGGTCGGCCAGCGCGGAGACCGCCGCCTTCCGGCGCGGGAAGTTCTCGTGCTTCAGTTCGCCCTCCCAGAACCCTCGGAGATCGGCTCGATTGAGCTTGGCGAGCGCGGTGGTGTCAACGATGGCGGGCTCGAAGCCCGTGTCCCTCTTCAGCAGGTCGACGGCGACGCGTACGACGGAATCTGACGGCGTGCCCGCGAGCATGGAGTTGAACGCGGCCGCGCGATCCACGCAGTTGGGATCGAACTGGGCGATGATCGGCAGCTCATCGGAAGACCAGGGGTTCTTGGGGATCTCGCGAAGAAACTCGTGATCGGGATCGAACGCGACCGCGGAAGGCTTGGCGGTCTGTGTGAGGGTGAACTCCTGATCCGCCGCGTTCAAGTGAACCGGCCGCCTGTCGACCCTTCCGTCCGACCCGATCAGCGCCACGTGCGTGAGCACGTCGTAGACCGGGGTGCCGTGGGCGGTGTCCTGTGTCTGCTTCACGCGGACGACCGCGGCCTTGCGGGTTTCATCCCAGCGCCACGACCAGTCGATGACCGGGTGCCCGGGCTTGAGGACCCACTGATCGAACCACGGATGGAGGTTCACGCCGGTGGCGTCGGTCAGGTCCGTGCAGAGCATGTTGGTTTCCGCCGGCGAGTTGTGGTGGGTGGTCAGATACCGGTTCAGGCCGCCAAGGAACAGCTTGTCGCCGAGCAGCAACTCGAGCGAGGTGAGGAGGACGCCGCCCTTGGGGTAGGTGTGCTCGTCGAACATCACTCCCGGCTCCGAGTAGAAGTTGGTCGCCAGCGGCCGCTTGTAGCGCTTGCTCTCGGCGAAATACAGCTGGCTGTTCTGCTCGACCTCGCGCAGGGCCGCGTTCGTGCCGCGGCTGAAGCGCGTATAGCTCATCTCCATCCACGTCGCGAAGCTCTCGTTGAGCCAGATCTGGCCCCAGTCTTTGCATGTCACGTAGTCGCCGAACCATTGGTGGCCCATCTCGTGGGCCAGGATCCAATCGGAGCTGTAGTGCCCGTCCCGGGGGTCGGTGAAGAAGAGCCCGAACGTGGTCGCGCTGACGTTCTCCTGCCCGCCCCCGAAGTCGTACACGAAATCCTCGGCGTACTTGGGCCAGGGAAACTTCACGCCGAGCCGGTCCGAATAGAAGCTCAGCATGTCCTTGGTGTGGCCGACGGTGTAGTCGAGCTTGGACCCCATCCCCTTGGGGCACACGTAGTAGAGCGGCATTCCCCGCCACTTGTCCTTCTTGATGTCGAACGGGCCGGCGACGATGGAGGTGAGGTAGGTGGCGTGGGGTTGGGTCATCCGCCACACGACGGTACGGGTCTTCCCGCCGGGGTTGACCGCGTCCGAGATCAGTGTTCCGTTGCCTATGACCTCCCACTCCGCGGGCACGGTGGTGCGCGTCTCCGAGGTCGTGAAGTCGTTGGGGTAGTCCCACGTCACCGCCCAATCGCGGGTGTCGTCGGTCTCACCGTTCGTCCATAGGCCGACCTTCGAGGGATCGTTCTTCTTGGGCTCGTACCAGTGCCAGCCGCCCCCGCGCTCGGTGATCTCCGACTTCTTAAGGTGGTAGTGGATCCGGACCTCGGCTTTCTCCCCGGTCTTCGTCGGCGGGCAATCCACCAGGATCCCCTCCGCGTCCCGCTTGAAGCTCGCCTGCTTGCCGTTGAGCTCGACGGCCTCGATCTTCGTGCTGGGTCCCGCGTGAAACCGCAATTGGGTCACACCGTCCCGGAGCGCGGCAATGCTGTTTGTCGCGACCGCGTTCAACGTTCTATTCGGTTGGTCGATGTTCAGCTCGAGCAGGAGGTTTTTCAGGTCGTACATCCGGTCGGGAGCGTATTGATACTTGGCCTCCGGCGGCGAGAAGGGGTTTTGCGCCCCGAACGAGCCGCCCTGGGCGAGCGCGGCCGAGGAAAAAGCGACGAGTAGTGAGGTGATTGAGAGGCGATAGGCAAGGGTCATGGCAAAGAATCCGGCTCCGGGTGTGCTACCGATCTTACGCCAGTGGGAGTTTCCAACCCTATACTGAATGTGATGAAGCCCTTCGCCGGGCTCTTGGCGGCGGCTATTCTCGCGGTGGGTTGCGGGCGGCCCGCCCCGAATGT
>DATGIR010000059.1:0-3516 GCA_035295605.1 Fimbriimonadaceae bacterium
TCCTCCTGTTCAGCGGCCGCCTGCTTCCAAAGCTCATGCCCGTGCAACAAGAGGCCTCAATTGCACAATTACCGTTTCTCGTGCAGCATGGGACGCAGGATCAGGTCGTTCCGGTCGACGGCGGACGTGGAATTCGGGCCCACCTCGAAGCTCTCGGCGCGACCGTCGAGTACCACGAGTATCCGATGGGCCACGAAATCAACGCTCAATCATTTGCGGACGCCAAGAACTGGATGCTCAGGCAGCTGGATTAGCCCCGGCCGCCGCTAGTCGGCCGGATCCTGAAGTGTGAGCTCGCGATGCAGCCGCATCCCAAACTGCGTTCCTCGGTCGAGAGACACGTCGTTGACTTGGCGCTGCTTTTGCGCCGAGCCCACGGCAAAGCCGAGCAAGCCTCCCAGGACCGTGTCTTCGATGGGCCGGTTGGTCAGCAAGCCGACGATCAGCCCGGCTCCGGCGCCGTAACCCGCGAACGCGACGCGGTCGTTCCGGGTGGAGTCCTTTGCGACCAGCGCACCCCCTCTTTCACGCGTCACGCTCTTGTCGTCCAGCCCAATGAGCCGGCCGTCAACCAGGATCCGCCTACCGTCTGGCGTGATGATTTGGTCAAACTTAAGCTCGAGGACTCCGGGATCGCTCCCGGCTTTGGGCTTAGCGGAGCTCACCGACCCCTTGAGTTGGGACCCGGCCGGGATCCCCAGATAATCTGGCCCCTCCGCGGCAAGCGTGGCCGTGAACGCCTCGCCCGGCCGCGAATCTCGCGAAGATAGCGGGGTATCCAGGGACCACGGGATCACGGTATCGGCCTTGATGACGTGCTCCATGATCGGGACCGGCCGGTCGGGTCCGTCGACCGGCCGGGAACGGACGACGGTCGTCGTCTCGGGGTTCACCTGCGTGCCGAGCAGCGCGTCGCTCTGTTGGGTGATGTCAACCTCCGCGAGGACTTCGTTCCACGTTACGTCGGCGCCGAGCGCCTCGCTGACAAATCGAAGCGGAACCATGGTGCTTCCATTGACGAGCGACGCGGGAACATCCAGGGTCACGTCTCGACCGTTGACAGATGCGTCGTTCTGGCCGATCGCGAGCTGAACTCGTACGCCGGCCTTTCGGGCGGTGATTACCTCCGTGTCGGGATTCCAATTCACCGACGCGCCGAGCCGCTCAAAGATCCCGCGCAGCGGGACCAGGACTCGTCCGTTTCGGCGGATCGGCTGCTGGGCGGGAAAAGTCAGCTCTTCACCGTTGACGACGACCCTGACGGGCTGGTTCGAATACGTTTGTGGCATGGCAGCCATGCCAAGGGTTAGAAGTGTCGCTGTCGCGACCACTCGTGAGGTCTTCATGGTTTGCTCTCCTTTGGTTTGGCGCCCATAGGTGGCGCACTTTTTAGCGAACCTGCCCATTCCCACGCTTTTGAGTCGGGGGCGTCGCGTTTCCCCGACGCTTTGCCCAACTTTTGGGGACAAAGGCCGACTCGGGCTCAGTATTCTCACGGGATGCACGCATGGCTCTGCACGCTCGCGCTGTCGATGGGGACGGCCGCTCAACCCGGTCCCGAAGCCTTTCTCACCTACCCGGACATCCATGGTAACCAGGTCGTGTTCACCGCCGAGGGCGATCTCTGGCTCGCCGACGTCTCGACGGGGGACGCCCGCCGCCTCACCAGCGATCCCGGGATCGAGACGAACGCGCACTTTTCTCCCGACGGCAGCCTGATCGCGTTTACCGCGAGCTACGACGGCACTCCGAACGTGTACGTGATGCCGAGCGGCGGCGGCACGCCCAAGCGGCTGACCTACGATCCGCAACGCGCCCAAGTCGTCGGTTGGACCCCGGATGGGCAGGGCGTGCTGTTCCGATCGAGCAGCAAGCTCGAAGGCCCCACCGTCGAGCAGTTCGCAACCTGGGAGCTCTTCAGCGTGCCCCTCTCCGGCGGAATCCCGAAGAAGGTCGCGGTCCCTCGCGCCTCGTTCGCGGCCTTGAATGCCGACGGCCATTCCCTCGTCTTCGTGCCGACCAGCAACGAGTGGATGAACTGGTTCCGATACGAGGCAGGCGAGGCAGACAAGGTGTGGCTCGCCGACCTGAGCTCGGGCAAGTTCACCCAACTCACCAACTCCAAGGGCGTCGACACGCAGCCGACTTGGGCAGGCAACACCATCTACTTCGTGTCGGAGCGCTCCGGGGTGCGAAACCTCTGCCAGCTCGACCCCGCCACCAAACGCGTGAAGCCGATCACAAATTCCACCGACGCGGCCGTCCGACACCCGTCGAGCGACGGGAAGAGCGTCGTTTTCGAGGTTGGGGCCGGCCTCGAGCGCTTCGATCCCTCGACTGGGCATTCGAGCCCGATTCCCGTGCATTTGCACTCGGACCAAATCCATTCCCGGCCCTTCGAAGCTCCGATCCTCACCAGTCCCGCCGACGGGGCGGGCATCGGACCGACCGGAAAGCGGGTGGCGATCGCCTCGCGGGGACACCTGGTGACGGTGCCCGCCGGTGAGGGTCCGATGCATTCGGTGACCGGCGAATCCGGCCAGCGAATCCAGAACCCGGTCTGGTCGCCGGACGGCAAACGAATCGCCTATGTCAGCGACGCATCGGGTGAGGAGGAGCTCTACCTGGTGGACGCGGCGGACGGCTCCACCCCCAAGCAGCTCACCAAAGGGCTCAGCGGCGAGAACGGAGCGCCGCTCTGGTCGCCGGACGGCAAGCTGATCGCCATCGGCAACCGCGACGCGACGGTTCATGTTGTGGACGCCTCGACCGGCGCCATCAAGCAGGTGTCGCGAAGCAACGGCCCGGTGGAGTACGACGAGGTCCAAAACGACTTCGCTTTCAGCCCGGACGGCAAGTGGTTGGCCTTCGCGATGGAGCAGGAGAACTACTTTGGGCAGGTTTCGCTCTACAACGTCGCGAGCGGGGCGGTCACGCCGGTTACGGATTCGAGCATCGATTCGGGCTCGCCCAACTTCTCGCCGGACGGCAAATACCTGTACGTGCTGCAGGCGCGCGACGTGAAAATGGACTTCACTGCGAGCGGCCGCATCAGTCACCAGTTCACGCAAAAGGTGACGGCCTTCACGCTGGCCGCGTCGACGCCGACCCCCTTCACGCCGAAGGACGACGAGGAAGCCGAACCCGCGAAGAAGCCGGAGGAGGCGCCGAAGGAGACCAAGATCGATCTCGACGGCTTGCCGGGCCGCTACTTCGACATGAACGTACCGGCGGGCAAGTATTCCAAGCTCATGGCGACTACCAACCGGCTCATCCTGCAGTCGGAAGCCACCGTCCTCGCGTTCGATATCACCTCGAAGTCGCTCACCCCGCTGGTCGTCGGCGCCCAGGCCATGGAGCTCTCGCACGACGGCAAGAAGCTGCTCGTCCACTCTGGTCCGATCCCGCGCATCGTCGATGCGGGGGGCGCCCCGGCCGCGCCCGGAAGCGGGGCACTCAAGCTCGTGGGTCTCACCGTAACGGTGGATCCGGTCGCCGAATGGCGGCAGATCTTTT
>DATGIR010000060.1:0-2945 GCA_035295605.1 Fimbriimonadaceae bacterium
ATCTCCGAGATCCGGGACGCGTTTCGACATGCTACACGGCCAAAGAACGTTTCTGATGGTGCGATAAGAGGAAACGCGGTCTCCACTGATGACGTTTCATTTATCGGTGAGAGTGGCGAAGAACTGGCAACATTTGGGATCTATGACAAGGAGGTCTGGACTTGGTGCGGGCCCGAAGTTGCAAGGTTGTATTGGAAATATCGCCTCGCAACATTTCCGAATGACCCGGTAGCGAGGCATAACGCAAGTGAGCCGAAGAGCCGTTGGAGGTGGGACGACTCCGGGCCAGTCCCCGGGTGAATCGAGGGAGTTGACGCTTTCGGGTCAGACAGAATGTCGCGGAAGCTGACGAGAGTTTAGCCCTACTCTTCCAGGTGATGGATGTAAGCATCCCCTGCCATGCCCCTCTGCTGCGACATCCATGAGCCGTGTGACTGACAACCGGGCGCCGGCTGGACGCTAGTGGCAACGTCCAAATCTAAGACGGTGAGGTGATGACAAGCCAAGTGGTTGCTCAAATCACCCGCCGAGAGCCGGATTCGATCGGAACTCGCTTTCACTCTGGGCTTCCAGTCAGCCCGAGATCAGTATCGCACTGATAGGAACTCAAAGGAAGCAATCGATTCGTGCAACCTCACGCTACGGCTCCAGGGGCGTGCGCTTCACCCGTTCGAATCCGAAATGAAACCGACGCCGGATCTCAAGGCGAAGAAGGTGAACCCGTCGCCTCCGCCGAACCTCTCACAGTTCGGCTCGGTCCCGTTAGCCCTCCGGAGATGGCTCGGAGATGGTAAAGCACCTCCCCCCTTGTTGGGTTCGAGTTAGGAGAAAGAACTGAAAGACCACCAAAATATTGGCACCATCGGTTACGCCACTTAACTGCAAGAACGCGCGTATTTAGGTTCAAAAAATGGCGCGCCCGAAGGGACTCGAACCCCCGACTTCTTCCTCCGGAGGGAAGCGCTCTATCCACTGAGCTACGAGCGCGCGGTTGAGTCAGTCTACCAGCGCGCGAAATAGACTCGGGTTCGGTACCGGAAGGATACGAAACCGCCCTCCGCGTGGGCGTCGAAGAGCTTGCGCAGGTCGGCAATCGCCGTGTCATAGCCGGCATCCCCCGGCTCCGGATAGTAGGACGAAGACTCGACGCGCCCGCGCAAGCCGGCCCAGTCCAGCGCCTGCTCATGGGCAAAGGTCTCGATCCCAACCGGGGCTGGAGCCAGAAAGGCCTCGATCACCGAGAGTGGGGCGCGGTCGCTGTGGCTCGTGTCCAAATACTCGGGCGAAGCGCGTCGCAGGTGAGCCTCATACGCGACCGAAAACGGATCGTCCGTCACGTTCCGCTCGTTCCAAACCAGGGCGATTGCGCCGCCCGGGCGCAGGATTCGGCGAAACTCGGCCTTGGTGGGCTCCGGGTCGAACCAGTGGAACGCCTGCCCGGCGGTGATCAGGTCGACCGAGGCATCGGGAAGGGTGGTGGATTCGGCGGAAGCTGGGAGACTTGTAAAGTTGGGGTGGGCGGCTAGCAACGCCTCCCCAGCCTCGCGCATCTCCTGGTTCGGCTCAACCCCGTAGACCCGCGCCGCGTGGGGGAGCAAGAGGCGCGCAAGATTCCCCGGACCGGAACCGACGTCGGCTACCTGGGCGCCCGCCAAATCGGCTTCGGCAAGCAGGAAATCCACGACCGGGGCCGGGTAGCCGGGGCGGTACTTAACGTAGTTCGCAACCCGGCTCGAGAACCGTGAGGTCGGGGACTTCGTCTCTACTTCGCGCGCACCCTTCGTAGGGCGACTGCCAGCCCAAAGACGCCAAGACCGAGGGTGATCGGCTCCGGCGTAGGCGCGGGCGTGCTTCGGAAAACGTAGCCGCCGTTTGGCTGCCCGGGAATGTACGTAACCAGCCCGAAGTCGGTGATCTTGCCGAGGTCGGTGCCCGGGTGAAGCGCGGTGAACTGGAACGTGAACACGTCGCCGTTCGAAAAATGCTTCACCTGATCCGCACCTGTTCCGCCGTTGGTGCTGCCGTTCCCCACGCCGTAGGTGCTTTGGCCACCCCCGTTGTCCTTGATTCCAAAATTCCAGCTGTTGATGGCCAACTGGTCGGCGCTGGATACCCCGCCGTCAGGGCCGGAAACCGAGCCGAGACCCAACGGAGTCAAGTCCGAGTAGAGGGTCGTGTCAGACGCGTCCAGCAGAAACACGCCGAAGAAGTTCGTGAGCGAGGTTCCCCCGTCGAACGTCGGAGCCGACGATGTGTCGGTGATGGTGAGCGTGAGCGTATTTCCGGAAAGGGAATCGCTGAAGCTCAAACCACTAAACGTTGTGGAGCCAAATCCGCTGTATGGAGGATCGAACGACCCCGCCTGACCAAAGGCGCAAGCCGCGCCCAACCCGGCAACCCCCACCGCTGCTCCCCGTGCCACAAACCCCAACTTCAATATATTCAAAATAGATTCCTCATGGACAGTATGGTGGCCGGCGGTTAGGTTTCCTGCTATTTCTAACAGAACCGGCATATATGCGAGCACTCGCCTTGCACGGCTCGCGTAGCCGTGGCACGATGTGGGGCCTTCACGGAGCCATAACGAGCTGGGCGTCGCTCTGCACCATGCTCTTGCCGTGCTTGATGAAGTAGTCGAACTCCTCCGGAAACACCCGCAGCGCCGCCAGCGGCGGCCACGCCGCCGCATCCCCCAACGGGCAGAAAGAGCGCCCGTCGATCTGGGAAGCCACGTCCTTCAGCAGTTCGGCATCGCCCTCTTTGCCGCCGCCGGCCAAAATCCGCTCCAGAATCTGCACCAGCCACTTCGTCCCTTCCCGGCACGGGGTGCACTTGCCGCAGCTCTCGTTGGCGTAGAAAACCGCCGTCCGCCAAATGTAGGTCACCACGCAGGTGTGCTCGTTGAAGAACATGCACCCGCCCGAGCCGACCATCGACTTGACCTC